>SUVZ01000132.1 GCA_015061765.1 Lentisphaerota bacterium | reverse complement strand
TCTAACAATCATTTCATTGCATGAACCGACCCACACTCATGCACGAAGCCTCAAAAAAGTTTTCCCAATTGGGCAACAAGACTTGGATTTATCAACAATGGCAGATTGCCTTTATTATCAAACTTATATATTGATGCATTCCCAACATACCCATACAGATTCAGTCCGCCATCTTCCTCAATCGCGTCGCGGTTCATCCACCTTCCGCACCAGGGGCGGTATCTGCGAAGCTGGAACTCCACCATGCCCGTCTTGCGGCAAAGAGGCTTCGTGCTGAAGCGGTGGGTGAAACCGTCGCTTCCTGTATGCACCAGTTCACGCCCGAAGGCGGAGTAGTCGCAGTGGGAAAGAATCTCTCCACTACCGTCGACATATTCCGTTATGTTGCCGTTTGCGTCATAGGCGCAGGTGACGACAGATCCGGCAAGAGCCTCCATCGCCTCGCCTCCCTTACGGATCGAAATGCGCCGTCCGGCACAGTTCGACCTCCCTTTCTTGGAGAAAGAAAAGTTACTGCAATTTATGGCGAGTTCATGAAACATGACTGCTTGAGATTATATCATACTCGCGCAAACCAATGACTTCGAAAGCTACAATATGCCCAACGAAACCAATAGTTTTATGGTTGCTTGACAATCCAGTATGCAGCGGCTTCCGGATAGCAACTCTTGAGAAAGCTTTCGCCCTCTTCCCTGCCCAGGACAAAAAGGGTCGTGGAGAGTCCGTCGGCGATCATTGCGCTCGATGGATGGACGACTGTCACCGACACAAGATCGTTGGTCACGGCCAGTCCCGTGCGGCCGTCGTATATGTGCTTGCCCCGCTCGTATTCGCCGCTCGTCGCGCATGCCATGCCGTTTGTGAGCACAATGGCCTGCATTTCACCCGACGGATTCCGTATCCCCGTGCGCCATTCCCCTGAAACGACCTTCAGATTGCCGCCAAGATCAAGCAGCACACCGCACGAACCAGCGCCCTGACACATCCCTTCGCGCAACAGTTTCGCCGCCGCAAGATCAACCGCGAATCCCTTCGCTATGCCGCCGAGATCAGGGCCTGTCCCCTTCCCTCGCCAGAACGGATTGAACACTCCGCCAGACTTCCTCTGCAGTTCAAACGCCGCCTCATAGCATGGACGCATCTCCGGCGACACGCCGCCTATGGCTGTGTATCTTGATATCTCGGACTCGCTGTTCCATATCGAAAGCCGCCTCTCCACTTCCTCATACACGGAACGCACCGACTCCACCAGACACCTGTTGTCGCCGCGTGAAGAGCGCATCGACGGCAATGCAAAAGAGGAGGCGGATCCCTTGAATGAGACTCTGGCAATCGTCCCCATCGACATCCACTGTATCGAATCGACGCCATGCGAACCGCATCCGGCAGCGACAAGAAAAGACAGTGCCAGCAGAAGCCGCCGAATCACGCAAGCTCTCCGACAAGAATCTGCGGATGGGCATCGAGAATCCGCACCTGCACAAGCTGACCGATCTCAACCGGAACCGTAGGCTCGAACACGACAATGCGGTTCCCGGAATCACGTCCGCTCCACCTCGCCTTATTGCGCAGGCTCGGCCCTTCCACCAGCACCTCGCGGACTGTTCCCGTGAGCATCTGGTTTCTTCTGAGTCCGCGCTTCTCCTGATCTGCGAGAAGCACCTGATCGCGACGCTCCTTCTCCTCCGTGGGCACGTCATCTGGCAACGCCGCCGACCTTGTGCCGGGACGCGGAGAATACTTGAATATGAAAGCGTTGTCGAAACCCGCCTCCTCCATCAGCGAACGGGTCTGTTCAAAATCCTCTTCCGTCTCGCCCGGATAGCCTACGATCACATCCGTGGTAAGCGAAAACTCAGGGTCGAACTCTCGCAGCCTGCGGACCGCCGCAAGATATTCGGCGCGTGTGTAGCGGCGCCCCATCTCGGCAAGGATGCGGTCGCTGCCGGACTGCACGGGAAGATGCAGATGGCGGCAGACCTTGCGGCATTCCCGGAACGCACGCACAAGCTCGTCCGTACAGCCCTTTGGATGCGCGCTCGTGAAACGGATGCGTTCGAGGCCGTCTATGGACTCAAGAGATTCAAGCAGACGCGGGAACGCCTCCGTGTAGCCTGACTCGCCGTCCGTTTCGAACCACGCCCCGTTGCGCACGCCATAGCGAAGCACGCTCTGCCCCAGGAGGCACACCTCCTTCACGCCACGGGACGCCAGACAGCGCACTTCGGCGACAACCTCCTTCGCAGGGCGCGAATATTCATGCCCTCTCACGTCTGGGACAATGCAATAGCTGCACCTGTTGTCGCATCCGAGCAGAACGGTCACATAACTGCGGAAAGCCTCTGCCGAATCCTTCGAAGGCGCGTCCGGATGGGCGTCAAGCCCCTCCGGCACCTCGTCCTCATCCGGAAGCTCGAGTCGCCCGGCACCCTTGCGTCCGTTTGGATAGCCTGCCTCCTGCAGGTCCGATATGATCTTCGGGATCATCCCGAACCTGCGTGGTCCTACGGCGAAATCGAGTTTCGGGAGTTTCTTGAACACGTCTGCTCCAAGGCGCTTGACCGCACATCCCATCAGGCCGACTATCCGCGGACGGTCCTTCAGCGCGTTCAGGTTGCCGCATTTGCCGATGGCCTTCTCCTCGGCCTTCTGACGGACGGTGCACGAATTGACTATTATTACGTCTGCATCGGACTCGCCTTCCGCACGGACATGGCCCGCCGCCTCCAGCATCGCGCCGACGGCCTCGGAGTCGCGCACATTCATCTGGCAGCCATACGTATGGATATGAAACTTCACGCCCCACCCAGCCATTAAAACATTCAGAAAAGAAAGCCGGCCAATCGTCCGAACAGGACACCCGCCACATATACGCAAAGCAATATGGCAAGGTTCTGCCACATGTGACGGTTCGTGCGGAACAGAACGAGAAGCCCGACGCCAGCACCGGTCAGCGACATCGACATGAGTGCGCCGGCGGACATGCCGCCCTTAAGATATATCTGAGCGCCGGACACGGACACTGCGCAGTTGGGAATGAACCCTATCAATCCGGCAATCGCCTCTCCGCACCACGGATCGTTCAGGATCAGGTTCCTTATCCCCTCTTCCCCGATGAAATGGAGAGCGATATGCACCACTGCGGAAACAACGACAATAAATACGAATATCTCGGCTGTATGCACAAGCGCAGGACGGAGAACGCCCTTGCGCTCATGGCAGCTGCACCTGCTGTGCGCACACAGCTCGTCCACGCGCAGCTTCACCTCACCCTTGCCGAAAAACGAAAGCGCTGCGTTTACCGCAAATCCGGCAAACACGCCGACCGCAACCTTGATGCCAAGTATCTTCAGGATCAATGAGAGCGGCGCCTTCTCCGATATCAGAACGGGAATCAGTTCATCGGAGGTGGAAAGGAACACGGAAATCAATGTGCCTGCGGTGACGGCACCTCCGGCATACAGCGATGCCGCCGCAGCCGAAAAACCGCACTGGGGCACCGCTCCGGCCAATGAACCGAAAAGCGGCCCCAGACGACGAGTGCGCCTGAGGCCTCGCTCAAGCGCACCGCCAGCCCGCGCCTCCAGAATCTCGAGCAGCAGATATGTTACAAAGAGAAACGGGAGGAGCAGCAGGTTCTCTACGAGAAACTCGATCACGACGCAGAGATGGCGCCGGCCGGGCAGGTGGAAGCGCAAGCGCCGCAGTCAACGCACTTCTCGGCGTCGATGGAATACTTGTCGCCGGCGATGATAGCTTCCGTCGGGCATGCATCCTTGCAGCAGCCGCAGCCAACGCAGGTCGCTTCGTCAATCTTGTGAGCCATTTTATTTTCTCCTTATTTGGTTGGTTGAAAAATGCCGTTAATTATACCACAAACTTCCGGCATCAGAACTCGAGGGCGGAGTACATCATTTCGAGGAACTCTGCATAGGTCATGCGCTTCTGCTCCATCGAATCGCGGTCGCGGACCGTGAACGTACCGTCCTGGACGGTCTGATCGTCGACCGTGATGCACCAGGGCGTACCCGCCTCGTCCTGACGGCGGTAGCGGCGGCCGATTGCACCGGACACGTCCCACATCACGTTCACCTTCTGGCGGAGCTTGCCGAATATCTCGCGCGCGATGCGGTCCTGTTCGGCGTCCTTCTTGATGAGCGGGAAGATCGCAACCTTGATCGGGGCCACCTTCGGCGAGAAGTGAAGCACCGTGCGAACATCCTCCTTGCCCTTGTCGTCCGTGAGCCTCTGCTCCTCATACGCTTCGCAGAGAAGTGCGAGCATGAGACGGTCCACGCCTGCGGATGGCTCGATCACGTGCGGCACGTATTTGCCGTCGAAGAGGTCCCTGCAGAACTTCTCGGCCTCGAGCGCATCCTTGCCGCGCGCGACCCAGTCCTTCTGCACCTTTTCGATGAAAGCGGCCTTGGCGGCGTCATCCATCTTCTTGGCGGCCTGCTTGAGCGGATCGTCGAACACCATCTGGCTCTCTCCGGAGTGCTTCTGGTGCTGGGACAGGTCGAAGTCGGAGCGCGCCGCAATGCCTTCGAGCTCCTGGCGTCCGAACGGGAAGTCGTACTCGATGTCCACGCATGCGCGGGCATAGTGGGCGAGTTCATCCGGCTTCTGCCAGTATTCCACGAAACGCTCTGTGGGGAGTCCGACTGCGTTCAGGAACTTCTTGCGCTGCTCAACCCAGTACTTGTGCCAGACCTCCCAACCCCAGTCGTCCTGCACGGGCCCGTCGAGGTCGGGATTGTCGGCGAGAGTGACGACCTTGCCGTGAAGGATCTCCACCGCCTCGTCTGGACGGATGAAGAACTCGAGCTCCATCTGCTCGAACTCGCGGCTGCGGAACGTGTAGTTGCGAGGAGTCACTTCATTGCGGAAGCTCTTGCCCATCTGCGCGATGCCGAAGGGAACCTGCTGACGGGAGGTCGCAAGCACGTTCTGGAACTGGGCGAAGATCGCCTGGGCCGTCTCAGGACGCAGATACGCCACATTGGACGGATCCTCGATCGGACCGACGATCGTCTTGAACATCAGGTTGAACGGCTTGGGCTCAGTCAGTTCTCCGCCGCAGTAGGGGCAGAAGAAGTCGCTTCCAGAGATCTTGGGCTGGGGCTTTTTCTTCTGCTCCTCGTAGATGTCCCTGATCTGGTCGGCGCGCATGAGCTTCTTGCAGTCCTTGCACATCGTCATCGGATCGGCGAACGTATCGAGATGGCCTGAAGCCTTCCATATTTTCGGATGCATGATGATCGTTGCGTCAAGGCCGGCAACGTCGCTGCGGCCGCGCACCGTGAACTGCCACCAGGCCTGCTTCACGTTCTGCTTGAGCTCGCAGCCGAGAGGACCGTAGTCCCAGAATCCGGGCATGCCGCCGTAGATCTCGGAGGAATGGTAGATGAAACCGCGACGCTTGCACAGCGCCGACAGTGGATCAAGACTCGACTTGTTCTCTTCCGCCATGATAATCCTATCCTTAAAAATAAATTTTCAGATATTTTACCAAATCCCCCCCCCGCTTTCAACCGCACACCCAGCACACATCAGTTCGCCGCAATATTTTCCCTCTAAACGGAGACTGGAATACTTCACCTTTGATGACAGCAACGACGGAATAAAGACAACGTATCCTGCTGTTTCATTTTGCCAGCATAAAAAGAGGCGAATACCATTGCTGTCATGGAAAACACAAACCTGAGAAGCGAAACGGCCCCAAAGCATAATATGAGAACCGGCATTGACGGTCCGTCGCTCTTGGCGATGTAGAGATACATCCCGGCAACATACACCAGATGGAGCGGCGCAAACCAGCACAGAAAACCGAAGCGTCCCGCAGACACTTCTGCGTTTGCATAGAACACCTGGCATGTCGTGAGTGCATTTATCAATACGAGCCACGGCATGTAGCCGACATAGTCCAGATAGTCGCTCCCATTCGGCATCAGCGGAAGCAGTTCCGCCCCGAACAGCGAATACACCACGGCCATCACGGCGGATACGCCCAACGTAGCCACGGAGCATCTGATCACATACAGACAGGTTGACGCCCCCTTCTGCGCTGCGTTCGCAGTGTAGGGAAACATCACAATCATCAGCGGAAACGTAAGATAGTGAAGAAAATCAGCAAAGCGGGAAACCATGTAATATCCAGCCGAATCCTGAGCGGGAAGGGATGTGCGGAGAATTGACTGCTCCCAGAGCGACGTTGCCATTGGGATAGCCTGATATGCCAGAATGGCGATAAAGGCAACCACAACTCGACGGACAGCAACCCGATTCCAGAACGGTTCTCCAGGAACCGCAAGATCTCTCCTCAACGCAAATACACTGCCGCAAATGCGGAACAGCGGAAGTGAAACCTGCCCTGCAAAATATCCGGTCAACGCCCTCAACGGCATTACAGCAAGCATCACGGCAAAACGCATAACAGACCCCGCCACCTCAACAACCGCCAGCGACCTGAATCGCTTGAGCGACTGCAGCGCGTCCGTATAGACAGGTGCTGCACAGCCAAGAAATGCCGCCGCGACAACCAGAAAACCGACAGCACCATCCGACACACACATCAACTCAAGAAAACGTGGCATGAGCAAGGCCGACACACCCAGCACGGCAACCATGATTACAGCCACCGCCACGAATACCCCGTCAAGAAGCGCCCTGATCTTTCCGCGTTCACCTTCCGCCGCCAGACAGGCAGACTCCTTCATCACTGTCATTGCAAATGCAAACATCGGCAGCGACAGGAATGTCGCAAACGAAGTAGCTGGCAGTATGGCTCCAATATCCTCCGGTCTTACGTACCTAGGAACGAACCACATCCCGGCCGCTGCATTGACGAAATCACCCAAACGTAAGGCGATGAACAGTAGCACTGCATGTTTCAGAAATCCATCCATCCTCACTTCAACCTAAATTCAAACGTCAGGCGCAGCTTGCCTTCAACCTGCGCGCCATCTTCTATCGCCGGTACAAACCGAGCCGTCCTCACAGCTGAAACCGCCGCCGCATCCAGATCGGAATGACCGCTGCTTCCGACCACATCTGTTTTCGAGACCAATCCAGTGCCCGAAACCAGAATCTCCAGCGTTACAACCCCTTCCCGTCCGCGCCGTCTTGCCGAACGCGGATATACAGGCACGATTCTGTTCAAAGCCATTGGCGCAGAAACAATCTTTGCCTGCTGCACATCTGCCGCATCTTCACAATCCTGTTCCTGCACCATATTCTCATACAACTCATTCGAATTCACTGCCTTATCAATACTCCTTATTTCACTAACTTCAATTTTATTTACTTTTTCAAGATTTTCCATACTGTTACCATCAGATTCCTGAATAGCAGACTCATTCTCCTCCACTTGCAAGAATTCAGTCCGAACCATATTCTCATCATCTGAAAATCCATCTTCCTCTGGAATTACCTCGTCTAAACCATCGTCCGACAAAATAAAATCTTGAGATTTAGTCCGAACCGTGTTCTCAATTTCAGTCGTCTCTTCTTCTGGCGTACTCTTCGATTCGATGGGTGTCGGTTCTGTAGGTGTTGACTCAGTAGGCTCAAGTTCGATTGCCTTGGGCTGCAGTTGTGAGGCACTTGCGATGATGCTCTCCTCTAGAATCTCAAAGAACATCGGCTCAATTTCAGTGTCCGATTCTGGAATACCCTGATGCTGCGACAGACCATACATCACGCCGGCGACAATGCCGGCGTGAAGCATGGCGGAAAGCAGGATGTCGGAAGGTTTCATCCTAAATGGAGATCAGTTCAGAATTCGTAGCTGACCGTGAACGCGAAACTTCGTCCGCAAGCCGGATAATAATACCCCGGCCCCGCATAATCGCAATAGTTGCGGTCAAAGACGTTGTCCATCACAAACGACGCCTTCCATGCCTCGGCCCAGGACGGTTCGTAATAGATTCCGACATCAAACAGCGAATATGCCGGCAGCCTGTCGTATGTGTTTGCGTAATCTCCGGAAACATACTGAGAACTTACATAAGAATATCCGCCCTTTATCCTCAGATCGTCCACAACCCAGAACCCGCCCTCAAGCCGGATGCGATGGTTCGGAACATATGGAACATCATTGCCGTGATATTCTCCGCTCGCAAAATCGGCGTGCACGACATTGTATCTCACAGACGCTTCCGCCACCTTGTCCCTCAGCCAAGAGAGACCTGCATCCAGCCCTATGCGGCGCGTCTTTGCCGGACTGTTGCTGTTGTAGCCCCACGGCAGGAGAGCAGGATCGAAGAATATCTCGTCCTCCATCACCATGCCGTAACCATTAGCCATGAATGAAAACTCCTCAAGGAACTCCCATTCAAGCCCAATGTCCAACGATGCGCCCGTTTCAGGTTCGAGAAAATTTCCGTCCTGCGTATAGCTCAATTCATCGCAGAACGGCGAACGATGGAATTGAGAGCCCTTGATGTATGTCTTGAGCCCTTCAACCGGACGATAGACAAGTCCAAGTTCATAATCGTCCATCCAATCATGACTCCGGGATTCGTTCAATCCGTAATATCTGCGCCACCTGTTTCCTATGCGCTCCATCCGTGCGCCTGCGACTAGCGAAAGGTCATCTGTCACAAAGAATTCGTCATGGACGAACGCCGCATAACGGTCGCGGCTGAAGTGACGTTCAACCGGTGCGCCGAACGAGATATGATCCTCCTCATACCTGTCGTAGCGGAAGTCAAGGCCAACCGAGAACTTGTTCCCGAAATAGCCGATGTCGCATTCGTTCACGTACCGCGGCGACACACGACAGCTGTAGTAGTCGTATTCATAGTCTGAGTTGGGCCAGTATACCGCATGCCGATACTGATGCGACACGCCTCCATCCAGATAGAGCCACTGATCCTCAGCCAGCTTCATCTTCGAATCGAGAGACGCACCATAGCTCCAAATCCGAGCCCAATCATCCGGCGTCGAAGCGGTTTTCCGGCCATTCTTCCAGAGATCATGCGTGAGCGATCCGGGCAGTTCATAGAAAGCATTCTGATAGTTGCCCTTGATTCCGACAGTCGAACCATTCTCGGAATTCTTCCGTACCCCGGCATCGGCCGTATGC
>SUVZ01000131.1 GCA_015061765.1 Lentisphaerota bacterium | reverse complement strand
TGTGGGCGTTCTCAGCGACATCCACCTCAGCAACGAAGAGGTGCGCAAAAGCAAGTCCTGGACGCGCATTTTCGTGGAGACGCTAAAGTTCTACAAAAAGCGAGGCGTGGATGCCGTCATCATTGCTGGCGACCTGACGAATGGCGGACGCATGTCGGAGATGCGTGTGGTCGCTGATGCGTGGAAGTCCGTGTTCGGCGATTCCGACACGCCGGTGAAGGTGTTCGTCACGGGGAATCACGAGTTCGTATACTACGATAAGAAGAAAAAGGAAGGCGACCTGACGAGTCCGGTGGTGACTGACGGACTTTACGCCGACATCAGACGCAACTGGAAGGAGCTCTTCAACGAAGAGTGGAGCCCCTATTTCATAAAGACGGTAAAAGGCTATTCATTCGTTGGTGCACATTGGGGCGACCATCTGAACGGCAAGGCGCTAAAGGCCTTCATCGATTCCAACCGCAAGGCGCTTGCCGGGGACAGACCTTTCTTTTTCGTTCAGCATGCGCATCCCAAGAATACATGCTATGGTTCGTGGACATGGGATCAGCGCAACGGAGGCGACGCTTCGAAGATACTTTCCGCTTTCCCGAACGCTGTTGCGTTCTCGGGGCACACCCACTATTCCCTTACGGACGAAAGAAGCGTATGGCAGGGAAGCTTCACCTCCATCGGCACTGCGGCCCTCCGTACGGTGTATCTTCCTTACGGACGCGAGAACAGCGGCACGAAGATCCGCATGCCGTGGATGCGCGGAGGCGCCCAGGGTATGCTTATGACGGTATGGGACGATGAATTCGTGCTTGAACGCTACAACCTTTCGCGGATGGAGAAGGTGGGCGAGGATTGGGCGGTGCCGGTTCTGCGCAGCGCACACGGTCCGCGTCCATTCGCATTCGCGGAACGTTCAAAGCTTGCATGCGCCCCGGAATTCGCCGAAGGTTCCAAGATCGTTCTTTCGGAGAAGAAAGGCAAGGATCCTTCCGGCAAGGACGAGGAACAGCTTGTTGTCTCGTTTCCAGCCGCGCGTGGAAGAGGGGATTCGCTATCTCGCGTCTATGACTACGAGGTGGCGCTGGAGTCTGCGTCCAATCCGGACAGAAAGTGCGTCAAGCTCGTGTATCAGCCGGGAATACTGAACAACGTGAAGCGCATGTCGGACACGGCATCTTGCGTGTTCGGCAAGTGTGAACTTCCTCCATCGCCCTATAATGTACGCGTCACACCGAGAAACTCCTATGAGATGACCGGCAGGCCTATTTTTTTGAATGGCGTGAACTGATGGATGCGCTACTTTCAAAGGCGGTTGCGACTCCTCGTGCACTTTCGCGCGAAGAGCTTGTCCGTCTTCTGGAATGGCCCGATGTGCAGGAGCTGTTCGCCGCCGCGTACGAGGTTAAGTGCCGCGAGGTCGGACGCGTTGTCGCTTTGCGTGGCCTTGTGGAGTGTGGGAACGTCTGTGCGAAGGACTGTCTCTATTGCGGGATACGCAAAGGCAATCAGAATGTCCGGCGCTACCGGATGGAAGCCGATGAGATTGTGCGTCGTGCGGAGATTGCACGAGATGCCGGATACGGTAACGTAGTTCTCCAATCCGGCGAGATCGAGAGTGAAGAGAATACAGCCTTTATCGAAAGTGTGCTTGTCGGAATACATGAACGGTGCGGAGAAAATTTCGGCATTACGCTCAGCTTGGGCGAACAGACGGATGAGACTTACCGCAGATGGCGTGAGGCTGGCGCACACCGCTATCTTCTGAGAATCGAGACCTCCAATGCGCAGTTGTATGCGAGACTCCACCCTGATGGACATTCCTGGTCTCGCCGAAGGGAGTGTCTGCATTCTCTGCGCAGGAACGGATATCAGGTCGGCAGCGGCGTAATGTGCGGTCTTCCGTGGCAGACGGTCCGGGATCTGGCGGCGGACATCGAATTCTTCGCTGCGGAGGATCTGGACATGATAGGCATGGGTCCATACATCCCTCACCGCGATACGCCGCTTGGTGCCGATGCCGAATGGACACCGCAGATTGCGGCGGCACGCTTGGAGCTAGGACTCCGCATGATAGCCGTGACGCGACTTCATCTCCATGACGTGAACATCGCCGCCTCCACAGCGCTTCAGGCGCTGGCGCCGGACGGACGCGAAAGGGGACTGCTTGCCGGTGCGAACGTCATCATGCCGAATGTTACGGACGTCAAATACCGTTCCGGGTACCTTCTCTATGAGGGTAAGCCTGTTGATGACGAGAATTCGTTCGGGTCGAGGGATGCGCTGGAGCGCAACATATCGGCGATAGGCGAGGGGATCGTCTGGAACGGACGCGGCGATTCGCCGCACTGGAGGGGCAGATGAAGATTGCGGTTGGACTTTCCGGGGGGGTGGATTCCTCCGTTGTGGCCTTGATGCTCAAGGAGGCCGGGCACGATGTCGTAGGAATCACGATGCGCCTTTGGCGTGAGGGCCGCTATCGCGGCGGCGACCGTGCGGCGTGTTTCGGTCCGAACGAGGAGAATAGCATAGCCCAGGCCGCAGATTTCGCGAAGGCGATTGGAATCAAGCACAGGGTGTTCGATTGCTTTGAGGAGTACGATGGCGAGATAATCCGCTATTTCCGCGAAGCGAGCCTGATGGGACTTACTCCCAATCCCTGCGTGATATGCAACGCTGAGATCAAGTTCGGTCTCCTTCCGCGTGTTGCGCGCAAGTGCGGACTTGAGTTTGAAAGGTTCGCGACCGGACACTACGCACGTATAGCGCAGTGTGGGAGCGGACGCTATGCCGTTTGCCGTGCGGCGGACGAAAAGAAAGATCAGAGTTATTTTCTCTACCGCCTGTCGCAGGAGCAGCTTGCAGGAACTATGTTCCCGCTCGGTGGGATGACGAAGATCGAGGTGCGCGAGCTTGCCGCCGCAAAGGGTCTTTCGACTGCGGACAGGCTTGATTCTCAGGATTTCTATTCAGGCGACAAGAATGAACTGATAGGTGAGGCCGATCGTGAAGGGGAGATTGTGGATCTTTCCGGAAAGGTCCTCGGACGGCATTCCGGTTTTTGGCGATATACTGTAGGTCAGCGCAAGGGGATCGGAGTTTACGGGCCGGAGCCGCATTACGTGATTCGTCTAGACGCATGCCGCAATCAGGTTGTGGTTGGAAGCCGTCAGGAGGCGTTCAGGCGTGAGTTCTGCGTAAAGGACATGAAGTGGATGGCAAGCTCTCCAACGGAAAAAGCGATTCCGTGCAGGGTCAAGATCCGCAGCACAGGTGCGCCCCTTGGACCTGTAATGCTTGAAAATGGCATATGCCGCGCTGAAGGGGATGGGCTGTTTGGTGTCGCTCCAGGGCAGTCGGCTGTATTTTATGATTCTTCAGACCGCATAATCTGCGGCGGGGTCATTCTATGATTTGCCACTATTCGCTTGTCCTCTTTCAAAAAGTGAACTGAAGTTTACTTTTTTTTTGAGTATGGAAATGCATTTCGCCTTTATAAATAAAGGATGAAGTGCTTTTATCCTAAATTCGGCAGTTGGACAGGTTCTTTTTTAACGCAGAGACGCAGAGGCGCGGAGAAAAGAGCTTGTTTTAAGTTTTTTGAAAGTTATCTTCTTTTATGCAACCCCACAGCATCGACACCCGATGGATGAAATTTCACTCCGTCAGAAAAATTCTCGTATCCCCCATTTTTTTACATTGCTTCACTTTTTCTCTGCGTTACTTTGCGTCTTTGCGTTGAAATCAACAGCTGTTTTTAGGTTTATGGAAGTGGTTTTGCCTGATTTGCATTTGTGTAATGTGCTAACAGTCATCGATTTCGAGGAGAGAAGCGAAGCCTGGAAGCATTGGTGTGGTGTCGGTAGAACTGATATGAGAGTTATATTCAGCAACGGTTCTTATCAATCTGCCGAATTTAGGTTAAATATACATCTTACTCTTTCAGTGAGCCGAACGAGCAGGCTGCTCGTTCTCCTAAGTGTCTCTATGCATGGCGAATGGTGAAGTGGTTTAGGTGAAAGAAAACTCTGTTACGGATGAAAGAAAGCTCTGCTGCGGATGAAAGCACTTGAAAAGACGTCATTTCCTCCCAAAGTGACGGCATTTATGAGTATAATGACGGCATTTTTACGAAAAGTGCCGTCAAGTTAAGACCTTTCACCCATGAGGGAGCGAGCTTTCACCCATGACAAGGCGTTCTTACACCCATGACGAACCTGACTTACACCGTATAGGAACAGTGCTTGGGTAGTGGTCCCAAGCGTAATCGACAGTATCAGGAAACTATTTTCCCGGTATTAGGAAAACATACCCACTGCATCCGCATTGATGCGCTTCTGAAAGCTCCCCGCAACATGACAAGACAAAGGTAGTGCACGAAAAATGGGTAAAATCCAGAAAAGTGAAAGGTGAAAATTGTGGAGGTTTGCGTTTGTATGGCGAATTTGCTATAATGCCCAGCGAAAATGATTGAAAGAAATAATAAATTTTTATTGTTATGTGTTGTCGCAACTGCTTCCATTGTTGCGACGCTCTCGGTTTTGTTTTATCCGGTAGAGAATCCTGATTGCGCAGCCCGCTATGCGCTTATGGCGGATGCATTTGCGCGTGGAGATTGGTACGAGTCGTTTCATCCGCGGTTTTGTATATTGTTTCAGGTGTTGACAGGTTCTCTGACTTGGCTTTTAGGATGTTCCGGGCAGGTGTCTTGTCAAATTGTAAGCGCGACATTCATGGGCTTATCTGTTATTCCATACTGGTATGTTATGCGCCGTCTGTTCGGTGATTCAACAATAGCTTGGATCAGTGTCGGAATTCTGATTGTTATTCCACGGATCTCGGGTGACGCGATGAACGGTTTGCGCGATACAGGGCGGATATTAGGAATTGCTCTGTGGCTTCTGGGCTTTTTGCGGATGCTTGATCGGAAGTCCTCCGCCTGGCTTCAGGCGGGCGGCTTGTTTTTGTTGGTGACCTTGAAGATCGACTGTTTTCTCCCGGCTGTTGTGATGTGCGCAGCAACGGTTGTTGCCGCCATGAGAATCCATTGTTGGAAATCGGCTGTTTCTTCGGTATTCGCATTTCTTATTGCGGGAGTACTTGTTTGTTTTATGGTATGGTCGTATACGGGCTGGTTTGTTCCTGCGCCACAATACATAGCATTTCTGAAAGGGCTCCTATGACACAAATTCTCGTATTGCTGGTTGCGTTGACAGGTGTCATTTGGCGTTCATGTTCTCACCGCATTTCTGCGCGTGAATGGTGGGTTCTTGGCTTTGTCGCATTGAGTATTTTTCTTGTCCAATTGCAGATGTTTGTGGGCGAAAATGGGAAGTTGACCTGGATTCTGCGCTATCATCAGGCGGCATTGACGCTTTTGTATGGCTGGGCGGCATGGTCGGCGGTATCGTTGATTCGCGCACTAAATGGACGTTGGAGGATTTTTGCGGTCTGTGCGGGTTCCATTTGGCTTGCGGCTGCAGGCGGCACTTCAATGTGGAGGATTGTAAAGCATAGGTTTGTTGAGTCAAAGCGCAATGCCCAACTGTGTGCGGCTGAATGGGCGGCTGAAATCATCCGTAATGATTGGAAAGGACCGCTCATTGATGAAGAGAGGTTTTTTACCATTCAAGATTATCATCCCCGTTTGCGACCGATTGTTCATTCGGGGGGAGCGGTGTTGGCTCAAAAGGTGAATGGGCGATGGTACTCTTTGGCACCCGATATCCGCCGTCACGAAAAACCGGATTATGCACTTTTGGCGGAAGGTGTGAAGCCTCTTAAGGGGATGAAGTTGCTTGCAAAAAAAACATTTGGAAAGAAAAAGAAAAGGACATTTTGTTTGTATTGTGCGACTAAGTAGGATTTTGATATAACATAATACAAGTGAAAGGAGAAATGTGCAAATAGAAGGCAAAGTAGTGAATTTGAAAAGAAGTCTTTTTGACTTTTTTTCAAATTCAGGTCGTTGTCGCGTCGTTGTGTTAGCGGCAACGGATGCACTTTGCCTTTTTGTTGTTGCTGGAGTTCTGGTTTTAGGGTATCATTTTTTCGGTTTTGGGCATTACAAATCGTCTATCTACTGGAGACTCTGGCCGATATTCCCGATGTTCCTCTCGTTGAACGCCGTCAGTCGTCTTTATCATGGGAACTGGATGTATCCGGCAATGCCGCTCTCTCCGGTTGAGGAGTTCCGGCGTCTCTTTGCAACATCGGTTTTTTCCCATCTTCTGATGATGAGTTTCCTCGCGTTTACTCGTCATAATCAGGAGTATTCGCGATTCATTATCGCAGTATCGGGTATATTGACCGGATTACTGTCGCAGCCTTTCAGAAATATTGTTCGTTGGATGTTGCTGAAGTTGCGTATCTGCCAGATTCCTGTTGTACTTGTAGGGGATGGGGGTGTTGCCAAGCGGGTTGAGAGCATTCTGACGAACAATTCGCATATCGGCATGAGTATCAAGTTGAAATTCAGCACCAGGCAGCTGCATGCGATAATCCCAGAGGCGCGGAAGCTCGACATTAAAATCATGCTTGCCTGCCAAGATGAGCGCCTGTTTCGTGCACAACTGCGAGATTTTGCGGCATGGTTCAATTACATTGAGTTCCTGCCGCGGTTGGAGATATTTCCGGTGTTCGGATCTCATGCCGTTTCTCTCGGTCAGATAGGCGGCCTTGAAATGATGAACCAGACCCGGATGAAAGCGTTGAGGGTGGAAAAGAACCTGATTGATGGAATAATATCCATGATTGTGTTTGTCGTTATGCTGCCGGTGATGACAGTAATCGCGATATTGGTTAAACTGACAAGTTCCGGCCCGGTTTTGTACAAAGCGAAGCGCCTAGGGAAGAAGGGGCGGCCAATAGAGGTGTATAAATTCCGTTCAATGTATGCCGATGCCGATGAGCGACTTGAGCGGCTGCTTCGTGAGAAGACAGAGTTCGCGCGGGAATTCAAATGCAATTTCAAACTTCGGAATGATCCGCGTGTGACACCGCTAGGTAAATTTCTTCGCAGAACGTCGCTTGACGAATTGCCTCAGCTGCTAAATGTTTTAAAAGGGGAAATGTCTCTTGTTGGCCCTAGACCTATCGTTGACCAGGAAGTCAAGTATTATGCCGGCAATTACGAAGTTTTTTCTAGTGTAAAGCCAGGCATAACCGGTCTTTGGCAGACTTCGGGACGAAGTGATTCCAGCTATGATGAGCGTGTTGGATTTGATGTTTATTACGTTCTGAACTGGTCTCCATGGATGGATATATGGATCTTGATCAGAACGGCCTTTTGTGTGGTTACGATGAAAGGGGCTTACTGATATATGGTATAATATGTGCCGATGAAACCGATAGCGACAGATACGTATAATTTTGAAGGGTTGATAACCCGTGGGTACACTTATGTCGATAAGACAGAAGTGTTATATCCGCTTGTAAATGATTCTATCGGGAGTCAATTTTTTCTGTCGCGTCCTCGGAGGTTCGGTAAGTCGCTTCTGGTTTCAACATTCAAGTCGCTTTTTCAGGGGCGGCGCGATCTTTTTAAGGGTCTTGCTATTGATTCATTGGAGTACGACTGGAAGGTTTATCAGGTTTTACATCTTGATATGGGGTCGATGCAGGCACCGACAATTGCGGAGTTTGAAGAGAAGCTTCTTAATCAGTTAATGTCGCTTTCCAAGGAATTGGATGTTGAGGTAGAAAAGTCGTCAATCCCATCTATTGTCTTTACGCGGCTCTGTGATGCCTTGGCCGCAAAGTCTCCGCATAAGCAGTTTGTGATGCTTGTTGATGAGTATGATAAGCCGCTTTTGGGGACTCTCAATACGCCTGAGGTCATTAAGTTCCGCGATGCGCTCAAGTCGTTCTATTCCGTCATCAAAACGAAAGAAAGTCTGATGCGCTTTACGTTCATCACGGGCATCAGCAAATTCTCGAAGGTGTCGATCTTCTCGGATCTCAATAATCTCATCAACATTTCAATGAGCGCACAGTTTGCGACGCTTCTCGGGTATACGCACGATGAGGTGAAGAAGTTTTTCCCTGATTGGATAGAGAAACTTGCTAAGGCATTAGGCGTTTCAAATGACGATGCCTTTGATGAAATCGTAAAGTGGTATGACGGATATAAATTTCATCATTCAGCAGAGCCAGTCATCAATCCAGTGTCGCTTGGTTTTTGTCTTCGTGATTCGGAGTTGAAGACTTACTGGTCCTCGACCGCAGTACCGACATTTTTGATCGACATTCTTAAAAACCATCCTCTCAATTTTGCCTCTGTCGATATTGCGGAGGAGCGGCTTGATACGTACGAGCCCGACAAGCCCGATATTACGACACTCTTGTATCAGACGGGTTATCTGACAATCAAGAGCTGCGAAAGCTTTGGACATAAGCGTAAATACAATCTTGATTTTCCAAATATGGAAGTGAAAGATTCGTTTTTAAGTCGCCTTATTCCTGCGTACTCTGGATTGGATGTCGTTTATGCCGAATCAGCGCAGTTCGCAGCGATCAAGGCGCTCTTTCAGCATGATGTTGCCGCATTCATCAAGGCGCTCAAATGCTTTTTTTCGAATATTCAATACGATTTGACAGATCGTCAAAATGAGCAGATGTGGCAAACGATTGTTTATGTTGTGCTTGCTTCGGTTGGTGCAAATGTTTATGCCGAAGTAAAGACCAACGACGGGCGTATCGACATGGTCGTTGACTTGCCTAATGATATTTACATCATTGAGTTTAAGCTTGATAAGCCGGCTTCCGAGGCGATGGAGCAGATCAAGGGCAAGGACTACGCTGGCAAATACGCGCTTTCAGGTAAGCGCATTACTCTAATCGGCATTTCCTTCTCGTCCGAAAAGCGCACGATCGTCGAAGAGCTTGTGGAGGAGATGGAGGGAGAAGGTACGAGGGAGAAGGGATGAGGAATGGTAATGTTTCAAAACTTAAAACAATATCAATTTCTGTTTGAGGAGCTCGTCAAGCGAGACTTCAAGAAGAAGTATAAGCGCACCATCCTCGGTATGGGATGGAGTATGCTGATGCCGCTTCTGACGCTTCTCGTGATGAAGGTTGTTTTTGAGCAATTCTTCGGGC
>SUVZ01000130.1 GCA_015061765.1 Lentisphaerota bacterium | reverse complement strand
TTCCGGTCGACAGCGGTCGGGCTCCTGAACATGATCGCATTCTTCTTTGGCGGTCTTTCGGGTGTTGCGATGGGTGCTCTGTCGCAGAAGTTTGGCGTTCGCGGTTTTGAGATAGGGTTCGGCATTATGGCCGCGTTCTATGCGGTTGCCGCCTTGCTGATGATGTTCAGTTTCTTCTTCACCTTCAAGCGAAATCGAGTGGTGGAGGGGGAAAGAGATGAGGAATGAGTAATGGGAGATGAGAGATGGGTAATGGAAGATGGGTAAAGAGAAAGAGTAAAGAGAAATGAAAATTACTGAGATAAAGACGTTTGTCATTGATTGTTACCGCACAAACTGGGTGTTTGTAAAGGTGATGACCGATGAGGGCATTCATGGAATCGGCGAAGGAACGCTCGAATACAAGGAAAATGCACTTGTCGGCGCCGTGAAAGATCTGGAACATGCGCTTGTCGGAAAGGATCCGTTCGACACCGAATGGATATTTCACGAAAACTATCGCGACGCCTACTGGCGCGGCGGTCCTGTGCTCATGAGCGCGCTTTCGGCTGTTGATATGGCGCTTTGGGACATAAAGGGCAAGGCGCTCAATCTTCCGGTATGGAAGCTTCTCGGCGGCAAGTGCCGCGAGTGCGTCCCTTGCTACGCCAACTGCTGGTTTGCCGGGGCGAAGGAACCTGAAGAGTTCGCGGCAAAGGCGACGGCGGCGGTTGAACTCGGCTTCAAGGGACTCAAGTGGGATCCTTTCGGAAAGAACTACCGTCAGCTTCCGCCTGAGGATTTCAAGAAGGCGATGAGGTGCGTTGCCGCCGTCAAGGAGGCAACGGAGGGCAAGGCGGAGATACTGATTGAATGTCATGGACGTTTCGATGTCCCGACGGCTCTTCGCGTGTGCAATGCGCTGGAGGAGTTTGATCCCTACTGGGTGGAAGAGCCGGTTATTCCCGATACGATGCGCGCGCTTGCCGATGTCCGTTCGCGCGTACGCACACCGATCGCCTGCGGTGAACGTCTGTTCACCACACAGCAGATAATGGATGCCGTCGAGCTGCGCGCCTGCGACTATCTCCAGCCCGATTCGTCGCATGCCGGCGGACTTACCGGCATGAAGCAGATTGCCGCCATATGCGACGCCCATCACATACCGTTCTGTGCGCATAATCCGTCCGGCCCCGTCGCCAACGCAGTAACGCTTGCGCTTGGCGTTTCCACGCCCGGCTACTGCATCCACGAGACCTTGTTCGATGATGTGTCGTGGCGCAAGGATGTGATCGACGAGGAAGTGAAGTTCAAGGATGGTTTCATGTATCCGTCTGACCGCCCGGGGCTTGGCATTGAGCTGAATGAAGAAGCTGCCGCCGCGCATCCAAAGGCTGACCATTGGCTGAGGCACTATGTCGGTACTCTCACCAATGTCCGGCCTGCCGATTCTGTCAGCTATTTCAGGATGAGTGAAGGGTAACGAGAGGAAAGAGTAAAACGATGAAGACAACTTATTCAGTATTGCGCAACGGAGTTTTTGCAACGCTTTTGGCGGCGACTTCCGCAGGTGCGTTCGCCGCCACCGTTCGTCCGAAAGCAACTGACGAGGCCTTGATCAATCCCGGTATGGGTCTCGTGCATTTCGCGTATTCGAGCCGTATTTGGGCGTATGATCTTGGGCTTGAGCCTGATGATACGCTGGATGAACTGGCGCCCGGCACAAGTGTCGTGTACATGCGTCTGCCCTGGTCCTACCTTGAGCCGGAAGAGGGTGTTTACCGCTGGGATATTCTCGATCGCAAGGCGCGGGCGTGGATCGCCGCTGGTAAGAAGCTTGCTTTCCGCGTTGCGGTCATGGATCATACGCTCAATTCGATCCCCGATTGGGCGATGAAAGCCGGCATAAAGGGCAAGTGGCATCATTACAAGAACGATCCAAATCGGGCGAAGTGGTTTGAGCCTGAATGGGATGACCCTGTTCTGCTGACGAAGCATGAGGCATTTCTGAAGGCGTTTGCGAAGCGCTGGGACGGCAATCCCGACGTGGCTTTTGTGGATGTCGGAAGTTTCGGCGCGTACGGCGAAGGGCACGGTCCGTACATCAGGGAACTGCGCTATCGGGACGGAAACACGAATGAAATCGACCGTCTGGCGAAACTTCATATAGACATGGCGCGCCGCTGTCTGCCGAATACATACCTTGTCATCTCTGACGATGTGGGCGGATCGATGAATCAAGACCCGAACTGCGAGATCATGGCGTATGTGCGATCACTCGGTATCGGTTTGCGTGACGATTCCATCTTCTGTGCCAGGAATCCGCCGAGATGGTGGGCGCACGAGGGCTGGGCGCGTCAGTTCGCGAAGACCATGCCGGTTGTAGTCGAGACGTGCCACCATGTCCGTCGCGACAAGGCGGGCGGCGGCGATGCAAAAGAACAGTGCTGGTTCCCGGAAATGCTCCTTCAGAACCTTGAGGAGTATCAGGCCAGCTACTATACGGTGCACAGTTTCCCGCAGCATCTGATCGACACCGGGCATGGACCGATCCTCAAGCAGCTCGCCCTCAGGATCGGCTACCGCATGGAGCTGCGCGAGGTTACGTTCCCGGATCGCGTGAAGGCCGGTGCGCCGGTGTCCATCTCCTCCACATGGGTGAATACTGGCGTTGCTCCGATGTATGCAGGCGCGTCTCTTGCTTGGAATCTTTTGAACGAAAAGGGTACGGTGGTGTGGAGTGTCGTGGATTCCAAGTTCAACTTCCGCTCGCTTGAGCCGATGCTTGAGGATGGCGAAAAGCCGCAAAAGGTGACGACTCGTGGATGGTTCGGCTTCACCACGCCGGTACCCGACAACGGAAACGACGATGTACTCAAATGGGCGCGGGCACATCCGAAGTTTGATCCCGGCAAGACGGTTGAATTGCTTAAGCCCGGGAAGTACACTTTGGCGGTTTCAGTCGGACGCATCGACGGCAAGCCGGAGATTGCGCTTCCGCTCGACGGCGGAAAGGATCGCATGTATCCGCTCGGAACTGTTGAAATTGTCCGGTAAAAGAGAAAATGCGAAATTGAATTGCATTGACCGGGAGATTTGCTGATGTTTAACCATAAATGAAAGAGAGGGGATTATGAAAGAAAAAAAAATAAGATTATGATAATAGGCATTTCGCTTTTTGCGGTAACGCCTCTTTTTGCAGAGACATGGCATCTTACGAGTTCTCGAACAGATTCGAAAGCTTGGAGTGGTGATACAGCAGGGCAATATTGGACCAATTCCAAGGGGGAGAAGGGCAGCGGAGCACTTAAAACAGATGATACGTATTATGTCATAAACGGAAAGACGTTGGGAGCTTCAAGTGTTTTTGGTGGTGGCAATTTGTTGATTGGCGACCCCGACGCTTCCGATTATTCAGTGAATGTGTTGCGTCTGAATGCGAATGTGGGGGTTCGAAATGGGTTTTTCAAATTTGCCGCCGGGTATGTCTGGGAGACAGGAAGCAGGGCGAATATCAAACTGGATGGTCCTACGGTGGTGTCGCCCAAGGAGAGACCTTTCGGTTTTATATCTGCCTATCATGACCATTCGATTAAATTTATGACTTACCCAATAAAAGGAGAGAAGGGCGTCGGCATTGTCTTTGGCGGATATTATGACGGTCAGGCAATACAATACATGAACGCAACCAATGTAACTCTTAATGTTGAAAACGGTCTTGCTGATTACCATGGAGACATCAGGGTTGTGTCGAACAAGCCTCTTTCCTCGCCGACAAAAGGCAACGTGACTTTTACCGTGCCGCCGACCGACTCCGATGCCACGCTGCAAATTGAAAGCGGTGCGGAGTTTAATGTTGCTTCCGTGGGAGAAGTCAAACTTTCCGGATTGACCATGCATACGGAATCGCTTCTCACTATTCCGTATGATTCCTCCTCAAAGACGACCGGTGTAATTCGTGTTACAGATCATTTCTCAATTCCTGAAGACGAAGGAAAGGTGGGGATTCATTTTGCAACCAAGCCGTCTGTACCTGAAAATGAATGGCCGTATATTTATCCGATCTTGATAGTGCCTTCCACGCAAGAGATGGATGCGGAAAAATTCGCGTTGTCAGATGAAAGTGTCTATGTCGGTGACGAGAAACCGCTGCTTCGCGTATTTGAAGATAAGGAGAACGGTGTTAAATCCCTCGTGGCGATTTTCCCAGGTCGAGGGAAGTTGATAGCCTCTGATTCGAATGCATATAATATAAAAACTATCGGTCATGATTACTCTGTTTATGCTTCCGCCTTTACCAATGCAAACAGTTGGTCGAATGGTAATCTGCCGCATGAGTTTGCAATATATGAATTCGGGTATTTTGGAAAAAACTCCGGACGGGGACATATTATCCGTACGCCATACGATCGTGAGGGCGACTATGTTTTTCCCGGATTGGCGTTGCGGGCGGTGCGGAAGGCCGGTGAAGAGGCAGACGCAATTTTTGTGCTTGCCGACAATACGAAAACTACAATCAATCTGGAATTGGCTTGCCCGCTTTCGCTTCGAGTGGTAAAAAATTGTAATCCTACGCTTGCCGGAACAATCCGTATGGAGGATGATGTTACTTCATCGGCTTGGGTCGGAAGTTTGCTTACGATAGATTCGGTACTTTTCGGAACCGGCAATTGGACCGTCTCCGGAATGACCGGCACGGGTAGTCCGCATAGTTATATTTCATTTACTGCAGATAACTCCGAATGGAAGGGCACTATTTCACTTAAGCAAGATATCAACGCTTCAGGCGGAGTGCCGGGTACTGGAGATGCAAAGCATCAAAAACTTTTAGTGACCAATCCGGCAGGTTTGGGAGGTCGGCTCGATGATTTTAACTATAGGGCGCTTTCTCTTGCAGACTGTTCTGAAGTGATTGTGACCAATTCTTTGGAATTGGCAAAGGATTTGAATCGCGGCATATATATCGTTGATAATGCAATAGTGAGAGTTGATGCGGGTGGTGATTTTGTCTGCAATTGGCCGATTACATTCAACGGACGTCTCTACAAAACGAATGCCGGCACATTGTCCCTTGGCGGGGCCGCACAATTTCTTGAAGTCACCCACATAACAAATATCACCGAGAAAGCAGATGATTCAGGGAATGTCACAGCAGTTACCAACATAGTGGTTGATGAGCAGATACTGGTGGATGGGATCCAAAAAGATCCTTCAAAGCGTCAGTTGACTGTTCAGAATGGTGCTGTTAAAGCGCTCGCATACGATTGCATCAACGGGGTTACGGTTGATTTTAAGGCAAATGCAGATACATCGCTTGTGCTTGATTTCGATCCGGCAGACGATAATCTCAAACGCTACGGTTTCTACAATGTCAAGACGGACACGCCGTTTGCGGCAGGCGGGACAATCAATGTCCGGATCGACAATCCAGATGCGGACGCTTTGATTGCGTCGAAGGAGTACAAGCTTGGACTTATAACCGTGAAGACATTGGCTGCAAACGCGCTTAACCTTGATTCGCTCATCAAGTTCAATAAGCCGGAAGAGTTTGCAAATCTCAAGGTGCGGATGATTCGCGAAGATGATGTGGAAACTGGCTTTACCACGTACAGCGCATATTATGATTTCGTCGGATTTCAGGTTATAGTAAGATGAGTTATGAGAGATGGGAGATGAGTTATGGGAGATGAGTAATGAGAGATGAGTAATGAGAGATGAGTAATGAGAGATGAGGGATGAGTAAAAAGGAAAAAGGAAAAAAGAAATGAATACAACAAGGAAAAGTAAGGGAAGTTTTTTTGCGGCGGCTGTTCTCGGGCTGCTGCCGGCACTGGCGGCAGATTGCGTGAACGCTTCGTCGTTCGGCTGGAACGCGGAGGACTCCACCGCCGCATTGCAGGCAGCCTTCGATTCAGGGGCGCGCAAGGTGGTGATAGACCGTCAGGCGGGGGACTGGATTTCGAAGCCGCTTTTCATCACCAACTCCAATATCGAGGTCGTGCTTGCCGATGGCGTTACACTGAAGGCGAAGCGCGGAGAGTTCTACGGGAGGGGGGACTGCCTCATACGCATCATCAGGAATGTGAAGAACGTTGTGCTGCGCGGCGAGGGCAAGGCTACAGTCAAAATGAACAAGGCGGACTACCATGACCCGAAACAGAAATACGAGCACAGCGAATGGCGCCATGCGGTGTCCATCCTCTCTGCGGAGAATGTCACTGTCAGGGATCTCACGATCCTCTCCTCCGGCGGCGACGGCGTATATGTGAACGGACCGAAGAATGTCACGCTCGAGAACCTTGTCATCCGCGACCATCACCGTCAGGGGATGAGCCCGATCAGCGTGGACGGCATGACGGTGCGCCGCTGCTGCTTCAACGAGACGTTCGGCACGCCGCCGAACAGCGGTATCGACATGGAGCCGAACAAGGGACACAACAAGTTCGTCAACGTCCTGTACGAGGACTGCGAGTTCAACGGGAACAAGGCGCACGGCATCGACATGTATTTCGGTGCCCTTACCTCGCGCACGACTCCCGTGTCCATCACGTACCGCCGCTGCAAGGCGTACGGCAACGGAAGCTGTGGCGTGTCGTTCATGACCGGCAATCCGATCCGCATCGAGGACCCGAAGTTGGGGCAGGTGAAGGGATTCGTGAAATTCGAGAATTGCGAGTTCGCTCGCAATGGCAGCGTCCCTCTGAAGATAACCAACCATTCCACCAACGGCATGGACATCAGCTTCTCCGACTGCGTCATCGATGCCAGGGGGGCGAAATCGGAATGCGCGATTCTGTTCAACAACGGCCGCCTCAACGGGGATTTCGGCAATCTTGTCTTCGAGCGCTGCACGGTCAAGCTTGACGAAGGTATGAAGGTCTGCGCGTTCACGGCTCCGCGCGGATACGGAATCAGCGAGAAGCTTTCGGGCGCTCTTGCTGTCGAACGCGGCGAGAAGCGCGAGACGTTCGATCTCGGCGCGTTTGCCGCAAAGCACAAGCCGCGTCCGGAGCTTATCGTCAAGTTCAAGTCCGCTACAGTGGACTATTCCAAAGTCAAGCCGATGTTCAGTGCGCCGCCTGCGAAGGGGAAGTTCACTCCGTCCGTGCGCAAACCGTTCGTGTATGTCGTGACGGTTCCTGGCGCCGGCGAGTACAAGGTGCACTTCAGGTCCAGGAAGCTCCGCGTCAACGGCACGGGGCCTGTCGCGGCCGTGGTGCAGATGCTGGACAGGGCCGGTACCGACCTTGGCATGTTTGACGTTCCGGCCGGCAATTTCGAATACACCATCAAGGCGAAGGGCGCCGGAGTGTACAGGTTTGAGGTCTCTCCGCGCAACACCGCCGTGATCCGGATGGCGTGCGACGGCGCTGCAGGAGCGCTTCAGGCCGATGCCCCGGTGGCACTGTTCCAGGCGGAAAATAAGTCCTTCTACTTCTGCGTACCTGCGGAGTCTGAACTGGTGACTGTGAACGTCTCTCCGATCGAGCCGGTCCAGGCCAAGCTGTTTGACGCCTCCGGAAAAGAGGTGGCGGACATGCCGTACCAGTCGTCGATAATGAACTTCAACGTGAAGCGCAGCAAGACGGCGTCCGACGAGGTGTGGCATCTTCGGTTCGTCAAGATCCTGGATGACATGCGCTTCCAGATTGGTGTCGGCGGCATTCCGCTTGTCTCAACCGATCCCAATGCGGTTATTGGCCGAAAGTAGGTTTCGCAGGGTTGACTGTCACGAATCCATTTGGAATGACGCTTGGAAGAAGGTGTAAATCATGATAAGAGCCATGATGATGGCTGCAGCCGCAGTCCTGATGACGCTACCTTTGGATGCGAAGATCGTGGCGTTAAACTAAATGCCATGTCACCAGTCGACGGGTTTGCGGGCGGCCTTCTTCTCCGAATGCGCATGCTTCTCCTCGAGCATGCGCTGCTTCTGCCGGCGGGAGCGGCGGCGTTTCTGGCGACGCTTCCGCTCCGCCTCCTGACGGCGCGCGGACTTGCGCTTGTTCTCGCGCTCAAGTATCGCTTCCGCCAGGGCGCGGCGGGCCAGCCACCTGTTGTCTTCCCTTGAGCGCGTTTCGCCGAACCTGATGTTGAGTCCGCTCGGATCGTGCTTGAGACGGACGACGTTTGACGTCTTGTTGGTCTTCTGCCCGCCGGGGCCGCCGCCGAGGATGAAGGATTCCTCGATATCCTCTTCGAATACGGAAGCTTCAGCCATCAGCTCCTTGATTCGCGCTATCGTCGCGGGCGTCAGCATTTGAGGATCCTCTTTGCGTTGTTGGAGGTGAGAGTCGCCAACGCTTCGGGCGCAGTCTTGCGGAGATCCGCAAGGAAGGCGAGCGTGTGCGTGATGAAGGACGGCTCGTTTTCATTGCCGCGCATGGGAACCGGCGCGAGGAAGGGGGAGTCGGTTTCGACGAGCAGTCGGTCGTCCGGCGCGAACCTTGCCGCGTCCCTTACGTTTTCTGCGGCGCGGAACGTAACGATGCCGGAGATCGATATCATGAATCCCCTGTCGAGAAGCTTGCGTTCGAAGGGGACGGACCCCGTAAAGCAGTGTATGATGCCGTTGTGGGAGTCCGTCTCGTCCAGCACGCCGATCGTCGCGTCGTCGGCGTCGCGGGTGTGGATCACGACCGGCAGGTCAAGTTCCTTCGCCAGTTCGAGCTGGGCTGCGAAAAGGTCGCACTGTCCCTTGGCTGTTTCGGGGGAGTAGTGGAAATCCAGGCCGATTTCTCCGACGGCCGAAATCCGCTTTCGGTTGTCGATCACTGTCGAGAAATCGTACTTGGGGCACTCTGCGCAGGCTGAACCGGTCTGGTCGCGGTCCAGACCGAGCGCGAGAAGAACGCTGGGCGCCGGGCGAGAGCCGTCCGCGAGAGCCGCCGCCATGATCGCGGCGCGGTTCAGTTCAGCCGATCCGCCGACCGCCATAAGGTGCGAGACGCCGGCATTGAATGCGCGTTCGAGGTTCTGGGCGGCCTTCCGTGGATCCTCCGGGAAGTGTGCATGCGTGTCAAAAATGTTCATGCCCCGTATTTTATCATACCGAGGACTTCAATATGTGGTAGAATATCCGCCCAAAGGAGACAATGGCATGGCAACGTTGAAATTGGGCGTGCTTGGTTCCGGATCCGGTTCCAACATGCAGTCTATCGTGGACGCGATCGAGAAGGGCGAACTTGACGCTGAGGTGAGGCTTG
>SUVZ01000129.1 GCA_015061765.1 Lentisphaerota bacterium | reverse complement strand
ACATATATTGGCGAAGTGTCCGGGAATCACGTTCTGAGAGGTGCCGATGCAGCCGGCGAAGATGCCTGTGGACAAAGCCGAAAGGACCTGCTCGTCGGCTCCCGCGAAGAAAATCGCCTCTTTCGGGAGCTTTCGCCGCAGCGCCTGAACGGTCCAGTATTTGTAGTTCGTATATTTCATGCCGCGCACGTTCTTGAGTTCAAAGAATCTTGCGTCACGGTCCGGAACGATATCCGCGCCGAGCGAATATATCATGAACGGAAGATCGGTGGCGGACGATATCCGCTTGTAGTGATCGTAGGCGGCATCGAAGCACTGTCCGAAATAGACGGGTGCCACCGACGAAACCCAGTCTACCCCGACCTTCGCAGCATGTTTTGCAAGCTCCACCGCATCATACGTAGAAAGACACCCCACATGCGCAATCAGCTTGGCGCGACCGGCCGATGCTTTCACCGCACGCTCAAACACCTTCTTGCGCTCATCCGTCGAAAGAAGAAAACCTTCTCCTGTGGAGCCGGTAAGATAAAACCCGCGAAGACCTTTGGCGATTCCGTACTCAATCACCTTTTCTACCATTTCCTCATTGAGAGAACCGTCCTTTTTGAAAGGTGTGTAAAGTGCGCTGTACGCACCAGCCATACCGGTGAAAACTTTGCCTTTCGGCACTGACAACAGATTGCTCATTTTATTTTTCCTTTTCATTTGTAAGATAATTCGTGACTACCAGATCCTCATCGCGCGAAGCAAGAAGTTCCCTGCGCTTCGATTCGGCTTCTTCCTTGGTACGAAACACCCAGAAACCGCATTCGGGAGTTTCACGTCCGACAATGTCATAGACCATGAAATACCCGGCCCACCCGAGAACCAGGCCCACCCATCCGGGACAATGGTCGCAATAGCGTCTGCACGGTCCTGCGTCATTATCCGTCACCTTCGAAAGCGACGGACACACATTCATTTTGAGATGGTAGCAGTTATCGTCGAAGCCGTGAGTAAGATCGCAGTTCTCCTCGATGCGGATGCGTTCCCAATAGTCGTACATACCCTTGAATCCGTCGCGCTTGAACGCGTCAAGCGTGAAGAACGCCTGACGCTCGGCAATGCGCTCATAGTACCGGTCGAGTTCTTCCGGTCCTTTACGCTCGAGATACTTGAATATCTCGTTGTAGAACCTTACAAAATGATCGCTGGGAAGCATGGTGGGGGAAAGTTTAGAGTTGAGAGTTATAAGTTTAGAGTTAGGAGTTGGGGCGAGCCTCCACTGCTCGAGTTGATCTTTTACCTTGAACTGAAGTTAAGGTTTGGCGGCAGGAGCCGTCCCCGGTCTCTTCCATGACTATCTCGTACGGTGAGCCGGAGCAGAATGCCCCGTTGAGAATGCGCGTGAGCGAACAAAGCCCTTTGCCGCCGGGAATATTCCTGCTATCGAGATGCTTGAGCGCAGGACACTTCTTCACCGTCAGCACTGCGCCGTCGTCAGTCTCTTCAAGCGTATAATCCGCCCCTTCGCGGTCCATGTAATACCGCCACCACGCCAAAAGTTCCGACTTGTCTCCTGCCACAAGCTTCTCGTGAAGCGTCTTATACACCTTCGTACCGGTCTCAAAAACAACCTCACGCAAAGCCTCTTCGCCGTAGTTGTCGAGCATGTAATTCGCACCGTCCAGTATCGACGCGTGAAAATCACGGTGCAGCTCCCCGCCGGAAGCATAGCGCAAGCAATCATTTCCCATACAATCATTTTTTCCTGAACTAATTAGCGATCCTCGCCCTTCCAAACAACCGGTTCGCGTGACGGCGGCAGCTTTCGCCTCGGCGCTTTCCAGAAGTAGCGGAAGATGTTGTTGTCGCCCCAGGCGATTTTAGCGTCTCCCCTGCCTTCGTAAAGCCGCGTTTCAGGCGTCATGCGGTTGAACATGCAGTTGTCGCACCAGAGCGAGCCGTTATCCTGCCGGATGGTAAGAACGTCATTAAGCTTGAACCACGGGTTGTTGTAAGAATAACAGCCGTCCATCCGGCACTCCCACCCGTTGATCCAATAACAGATGGCACCGGTGTCGGCATAACAGTCGCGCATAAACGTACTCGCCGCATCGATACGGAAGCAAACGCTGTTCTTGAGCATTTCCGGCAGTTCCCCCTTTTTCGGCGGATGCCCCGCAAGCCCGCCCCAGACGTGAATGCGCGTCAGCCAGTTCGACGCATCGCCGGCGAAATGAACGCCGGTCGTATAATCCACCACAATGATGTCCGTATAGTGGCTGTCGCCGCTTCTTGAATAAAGCCCGATATTTCCGGCCAATCCAGGAATAAGAGTTTTGATGTAGATATTGCGGGCGACCATCTCATACCCGCGTCCGGTAGTCTCTATTCCGACCCCGTACTTGCGGCCGTTCAGAAACGTGGCGTTCTCCAGTGTGAAATGGCGAAAGTTGTCTATCGCGATACACGACGCCTTACCGTCGGCATCCAACGTGCCGCCGCGCCAGGCGAGGTTGTAGATCTCGGGATTGACATCCCTCGGCGCGGTCTTCAGCTCCCATTGCCACATATGATTAATTTCCACCATCCACTTCATTTTCGCAATTGCCTTGATGCGTGCGCCCGCAGCAAGTTCAACAGTACAGAGATTGGTGACGAACAATGTCCTGGCGAAGGTATAATTGCCACTCGGCACACTCAGCACCCCGCCGCCGCGGCAAGCGTCAACCGCCCGCTGAAAACGCGGTGCGTCGTCCGTCTCGCCCTTCAATCTCGGGAAATCGACGATAGAACAATCCTGTACCGCCTGCGCCGACAAGAGCGACGCAAATGCCATCATTGAAAAATAGAGAAATCGCATATGAGAAGTTTTCATTTTTATAGACTATCTGAACATATTCATTTGCAGAAACGGAACGAATAAAGATCGGCGTCGGACAGTTCAAATTCGACCGTGACCGGCTTTCCTGAAAAACTCTCAAGACTGCTTCCGCCGACGAAATCGACTTCACGATCAACCTTATCGCCAAAAAGTTCGACACTTCTGAGCGAACTTCCGGCGGCGTCCCGCACCATAACAAACATCCGTCCGCGTGCGGAAGTCGAAAAATTAACCAAAAGTTTCGTTCCCGAAAAAACAAGCCGTTTAGTGACAACCCTCTGTCCGGCATAGGTGCCACGCCGAGAGATAAAACCGTCCTGCCGTAGGCGGTAGCGGTTCAAGTTTGAGGCAAGACCACACCAATGCTGGTCAAACGTGTAAAAAGAAATTTCGTCATCGCCGCCAAACGGCGCGGGAGTTTTCACCAGACGATAGGCTGGATAGCAGTCCCCATAGACCCAATTTCCCGGATTTTCCGGACCAGGCCGCATAAAAGCCTCATCCTCGCGGAAGAACCGCTCTCCGTCGCGCGACAACGCAAAAATACAATCTGTTACCGTCAGCCCAAAACGCGGCTGACCGCCATGCGCCTTATCCATCCGCCATTTGCGCTTTTCCGGAGACGGCAACCGGTCGTAATTCTCCGTCCAGGACTTTCGCTCGACATAACGCGTGGGGAATCCTACGAAAAGCGACGGCTCGCGGAAATACGGCTGGATCAAATTGGTGTAGAGCGCGTAATCCTCGGATCCTTCTCCGAAATCAAGCATCTTCGGATCCGACCATGACTTGAAGTCTTTCGACACGCTATGGCGGACATCTCGAATATCAAGATCTCCGTTTCTGTCGGCGGCGACCTTGTGGTAACCGCGGAAATACAGATGATAAACTTTGCGCAAATCGTCCCAAAAGACAACATTGAGCGAATCGAAAGCGCCCGAGACGGTTATCGGCCAACCTCTCCGGAAACGAATTCCGTCCGAAGAAATAAAACACCACAATTCTTCGCCAAACTTACCGACCCCTTTGTATCTTTCGTCCGGCAAGCACGAAGGATTTTCGTCTTTTAGAACCATAAAATTGTCCCAGGCCTTGCCGAACGACTTCATGTCGAGAATGCAATTGTTTTCCTTTGAACCGCGGAAGTCGACAATGCCCAAATTCGGCTTTGTCCAAGTAAGCCCGCCATCTCTGCTCTCGGCGTAGCAGATGCGCACAGTATCTGCCGAAAATTGCTTGTGGACATCCTTCCATCCGCACCCGATGGCGACGCCATTGTAGTACATTCTGAGATAGTCGCCTTTTTCGTCGCAATCGGGAACGATACAGTGGTAATCGCTTCCGTCACCCTCCCAAGGCTTTTCATGCGTCATCACCGTACCGGCGAACTGCGGCTGATGCAGAACGCGCGAAGCGGTCGTTTTCGCGACATCTACGACACGGTCGTCCCACATCACCTGCAATCGGCTGCCGGCTTCAATCGGCTTGGCCGCGCCATTATCGAGTCCGAGCGCGGCGCGTACGGCCTTGGCGTGGGCACGCCCCATCTGCATCATGCCCCAGTCGTTCGGGTGGCATCCGTCAACAGTTTGATCGCCATCATCGACAGTCAACTCATCCTCTGAAAGCCAAGAAAGCCGACACCACTCTACCGGATTTTCGCCTTTCAGCTTGTCAAACACCGCCTTTGCCTTGGCGACACCCAAAGAGGGCCGCCCGAAATCGCCGCCGCCCGGCGCCGAAAGCACGATCGGCGTATCGGGCCGCGCCGCATGAAGACGACGGATGAACGCTTCGTAACGGGCTTCCAATTCTCCGGCGACTTGCAGCACATTGCCAAGCGGATCAAGAACATAGCAGCTTGCATCGATATCAGCGAGCATATCGCAAACCTCTGTCTCCAAATGGGCACTGCCCGAAAACCCCATGTTTACCACAGGAAAATCGCCTTTTCGTCCGGCAATCGCAGTAAACGCCATGCCCGGACGCGATGCGCAAGCGCCATGCGTAATCGAAGAGCCGTAAAACACCACCGGTTTGGTTACGCCACTATCGCGCACCGGCAAAGCTTCCAATGTTTTTCCCTTGGCGATGCCGACGGCGAACTCCGAAATCCCATTGTAGGCGGGAAGATATATCCAGCAAGGACGACCGGGAGTCCATTTGACCGTGTAGACATTCGACTTCTGCCTGTCCGGATAATTGCGGGGAACGGTAAACCGCCAATTGACGAATCGCCACCCCTTCTCTTTCGTCCACTCGTAGATATCGATGCCGCTTACTCCCGTCGCCGCCATATGCGGAAAGGAAAGTTTCGCGCTGGAGAGCGACCATTTCAACGTAATCTCATCGGCATCCGTGACGAAACGGTAGCAAATCCCGGCAGATGTGGACGCATGGGAGGTAACGCCGTTGTTTACCGGAGCAATCCGATCAAGATGTTTCTTGCCGATCCGGCAATACTGGTTGGGCGTATCGTCGAATGCCCGCCCTTCCTGCGGAAGCACCGCGCCATCCACCCAAACGAGCGTGTTCGTATCTGCAAGCGGCGCCGCGGCGGCAAACCGTACCACGACCGCAAAAAGCGCAACGGCCCAAAGGCTTGATTTTCCAGACATAAAACTCCGTTCTTGCCTCGGTCAACGGACCGTCATCTGAAAACCGGGCCCCTTCCCCTCCAGGATGACAAGTTCACCGGTTCCGGCCAACCAGCTGCCTACATATCCCTTTGAAGCATTGTAGGATCCAGCTCCGCGTTCGCGTCCATTAAAGGTAATTTTCCGCACTACCAGACGTTCGCAGTCAACGGAAATTTTTCCACCCGAAACAATATCCAAGGTATCGAAATTCGCCGTCTCTCCACGGAAGCTCAAAGTCCCTGACGAAACCGTAAATTGCTTCGGACCAGTGACGCTTGAGCCAAAAACAACAGTACCGCCATTGACAGCAACAGGACCGGTAAAGGTGGCTGCATCGGCAAATGTCAGCACACCTGCTCCAGTTTTGACAAAACCACCTGTGCCATTTACAGGTTTGTTGAATGTAGCATCAAAGCCTGCCGTATCGAATGTGGCGTTCCCGGTGAATTCCGCCTGGAGCGCACTTGTCCATGCCGCCAAGGAATGGATTGTGGCGCCGCCGATATAAAGTGCCGTATCGTTCGTCATGGCTTGCGCACCCGAAACCGTGTCGACGAATCCGTTTCTCAAAAATACGTCGCCTCCATTGAGCCGGATATAATTGTCGTTGCGCTGGCATCTGAACTCGCCAAGCGTAAGCGTTCCGCCATTCATCACGAAATCGCCGCCGGGATAGCGCGTCTCCGCCGTATAATAGGCACTGCCGACGCAAAGCTCGCCCTGCACAGTCATATTGCCCCCGTTAAGCGTATAGGAGAACGGTGTCCGCCGCTTGCTGTAATAACTGGTGAAATACAGATTCATCAGAGAAACGCTTCCGCCGTTTTGAATCCACTCATCGGAAGATACGACATTCCGAACCGGAGACGGATCCATCCTCCATGCATCGACCGAGCATCCATCTTCAAACAGGATGCGGCTTTTGCCAGCGATTTCCCATGTGCCGATTCCGAAAAGGCTGTTACTGTCTTCGGAAACGAATCGCGTGGTGCCGGCAAACGCGAGTTCGCCGTCGATGACATAAGCCGGGCGCTTGTAACTGCCGGTATCATCCTGGGTCGTTCCCGGGAAGTTCTTTTTCACCACAACTCTTCCGCCGCCGACGATGACAGGCGAATTATAGCTCGTCTGTCCGAATGCCGGCTTTACGACATCAACGTCGAAAACGACTTCTCTCTCGGGACCGACCGAAAGACCGACCATGTAATTCGGACAGTCATGAATGATTTTTCCGCTACCTGAAATCGTCACCGATTTCGCATCTCCCTGCGGATTGAAAACAAGGCAGGAAAGTGTTGTGTCGCTATCGAGCGAAAGGGTCTTGCCCGCCGCACGGGAAATATCGACGCTTACACTGCCGCTTGACGGCGGCACAGCATCGCCTTCCCAGTTCTTTGGATCGTTCCAGTTCGACCCATCGCCCGCACCCGTCCAGACATAAGGAACAACAACCGAAGCGAGCGCGGCGGAATCGGTCGAGAACAATCCGGGAAGATTATCCTTCGTATACCGACCCTTGCCCTTTACGACACCGTCGACGACAAGCGAGTGCGCAACGAGAAGCGAGCGGGCATAAAGCGGATTTTCGCCGTCCACATAAACAAAGCGGACATTTCCCCCAGTTTCGATATTCAACGCGAGAGGTCGTGTCACACGCTTATTGATCAAACTCACCTGAAGGCGGCCACCATTTTTAAGCTGTACCGGCCAAGCAGAATCATCTCCGGATTGCGCGCGCAATTCAACCGAATTGCTGTTATAGGGATCACCCACCAAAAATGATGTGCCATCCACTGTCAACTCACCGGCCGTAATGAGATCTGTATTTGCAAAAAAACTTGCGCCTCCTTTAAGTGTGAGATCAGTATTCTCGGCAAACGAAGTCTTAGGAGGTAGCCAGACATACCCCTTTGCACTTGTCAGTTCAATCGTTGGACTGCCGCTCAGATTTAGCGGCGCCCCAATCGTGAAGTAATAGGCTGTATTGGAGAACGCAAGCACGCCTCCGGAAAGAACAATTGCGGATTCGTCCGATCGCACAGCGGTGATATTGCCAGTCATGTCGGCGCGGCCGCCGCTCTGCACAAAACTGCCGCCGCCGAAAGTCCCCGAACCGGATTTACCGAGACTGACGGAGCCCCCGACCTGGAGCGTTCCAGCCAAAAGTTCATAGACGCCCTTGTCCGTAGTCCCGGAGGCACCGGAAAGGATTAGATTACCTGAAACAGACACCTTGGAATTCTCGCCGTTCTGCACAATCCGCCCACTGCCCGTAGAACCGTTATTTGCAACTGTTGTTTGAATTTCCCGCGCAATCACTCGTGCAGAATCTAACACATTGAAAAGAATCGGTTTACGGTCAAGACTATTACCCAGCCCAAGTATCCCCTCGGCGACATTCATAGTAGCTGTTCCCTGCACCGTAACAATGCCAGAATCGACGAGAAAATAGTTATTTCCAGATATGGTGACGTTCTCATTAAACACAACCTCACCCGGTTGCCACTTGTCAATTCTCCCTTGGGAAACGACTGGAACGTTCAAAACCAGTCGACCGCCTGCGCCAACTACAAAACCATTACCGTCTACAGCTGCCGCCTTGTATGGGTTGAGAGATGCGCCGTCAGTTCCATTTACGGTAACTGAAACATTATCCGCAACCTTTATGATGCCAACCGTCACTGTTCCGCTCGAATCCAGCGTTACGGTTGCTGACGAATTAAATTCAGCAGTATCCGACGAAGACTTCGGATAACCTTCGCCACCCCAGTTTAACGGGTTGGTCCAATAGTCATTTTCTCCGTCCCCAGTCCATGTATAAGCTTCTAAAACACATGGCATGAACGAAGAAAACCAGAATACCGCTACTGAAAGCAGGGTTTTGCCCCACCCCAACGAAAATATTTTTACGCATCTTGTTAAATCATTCATGGTTATCATCTCCTTGGACAAGTTGTGGAAAATGCAGTAATTATAGAACAACAGAGATGGAAAAATGTTTTATAAATTATTTTTCGTACAATTGAAACATTTTACAAAAGGCATCCTATTTGGAATCCAAATATCTTGAACGACAGGATATTTGCATGTAACCTTCTAAACCTTTTCGTGTACTTTCGTGACGGCATAGCCGTTTCGTGTCTGTTGCGGCGGCAAAAGCCGCAACAACAGCTTTCGTGGTCGCGCCTTTAGGCGCAATACAAAAAACCAGAAACACACCTCTCCACGGCCTACACCTCTCCACGGCCATAACCAACCCCACCCTCATCTACACGTTCTACACGATCTACACGGCCATCCCCCCCTCATCTCCACATCCTACACCTCTCCACGGCTAAAAAAACCTCACCCCCTAATCTCCACATCATACACTTCTTTCGATATGCTCCATCCAATAAGCTGATTTTATATAGCCGCATCTTTATCTGAAAGCCGTTATTAGAAGCGAGAGAGCCGAAGTGAATTCTCATTCTCCATAAGTATCAATTGGGATAATTGCTGAACTGAATTTGGGTACAATCACATTTTTCGATGGAATAATGTGACTACGAATCACATTTTTCGATGGAATAATGTGGCTACGAATCACATTTTCCTATGGAATAATTCTATATCTATGTGCTACAATATGCGCCGAAGAGGGAAATATGCAAAGAGACGTCTACAAGAAAATCATCTCCT
>SUVZ01000128.1 GCA_015061765.1 Lentisphaerota bacterium | reverse complement strand
TGAATTCGACGGTCGCGCGGATTATCTGGGCAGGGTTGACGATCTTTGCCAGCTCTTCAAGTCTGCTGTCCTGAACCTCCACGATGGCGGAGTTCGGCTCGATTGTGCAGAACGGATAGTTTTCAGCGGCGGCCTGCTGCTTTTTCGTGAGCGCATTGAAGAGTGTGCTCTTGCCGACGTTCGGCAAACCTACGATTCCTACGGAAAGACTCATATTCCTTACCTTTCAAAATTGATTGCGCGTATTATACCATACCGAAGCAAGGTGGGATCATGCCTTGTGAATTCGGAGGTTTCCATTGAAAAAAAAAATGATTTTGGTAAAATGCGTTTGAAATTTTCATTAGGGTGTATCAGAGTTTAGCCCATGGAGTATCTCGATAGTTTCCGAAGTGGTAGAAAAGCGTCTGCCGATAAAATCTTATCGGTCAGAGGGTTGTTGTTTCTGTCGTTGGTGTTTGCGGCATCATTTCAGGTGGTGGCGGAACTGCTGCCGCCGGAGATTGGGTTGGGATGGACGAATGGCTGGGTTCGGGAATGGCACAGGGAAGTGCCGGGACTCAAGGTCAGTGATTCCAGCAAAGAACTTCCCAATGGATTGATCCGTGTAGTGCGGAGATGGACATGGGAAGGGACAGTTCCGCTGAAGCAGGTGACCCTTGGCGTAAAGTATCGCGTACCGGGGGATTCTCGTCGTCTGAAGCCGTTTATGCCTGGCATACTTCTCTATGGCAATCCTTCAAACAGAGGCCGCACCGATGGCCGTGTTCCGGTGTTTGCCGGTGAAAAGGGCGAATTTGCCATCTTCGAAGAACATCGTCTGCCGATGCCGTTTGCATTGCTTGAGGATTCTTCAACCAGGGAGTTCTCGGCAATTCATGTGCTTCCGTCTCCGATTCGGGGAGAAGAGCGCGAGGATCTGTGGTGGAGCCTGGGTGTCGAGGTTGTCGATGGCGGCACCGATATCGTAATGCTGTCTGGACCTGTAGGCTACAACCGACGGCGTTCGGTTGTGAAGGCGCGCCAGCGCAAGGCCATGGTCTATGACAATGCCTACATCACTCTATATCCGGGACAGGTTGTTGAGAAGACTTTCTGGATCCAGACCGGTCGCGCTGAGGATGGCTCATTCGGTTTCGAACAGGCGCTTGACATATCATTGGACATTTTCAAGCCATATGACGTTACGCGATATGCATCGATGGATGAGATTGTGCGGTCAAAGAGAGCGTTTGCGTTGTCACGTTGGGTTGAAGGCCCTGTCCAAGGCGCTTGCGGATTTGACATGTACGACCTTCGTTTCGAGTGGAGGCATCTCACGCTCGGGTGGTGCGGATGCGCCGCGACATGCGGCTATGCTTTGCCGGTTCTTAATCTCGATCCGGACGATTGGGTAAAGGCGCAGCGTTCGTTGGATTTTCTGTGCGACGTTTTCACGGATACGGTGGAGACGAACGGCCTGTTTCGTGTTACATTCGACATGGAGACAGGCGAAACCTACGGTGCTGACGCGGCGGCGCATGACAAAAGAAGGGGCGACCCCGTTTCTTGCGGTCAGGCGCTTTATTCCATCCTCAAGGCGATACGGTTTGCCGAGAAACCGGAAGTAAAAGGACGTTTGAACGCTGTGAAATGGCGCAGGTTCGCCGAGAAGGCGGCAGACGGTATGGCCTGTGACATACTCCGCAAAGATTGGAAGGAACCGCTGTCCACAGGACCTGGATTCATGGTTGCGCCGCTCACGGTCGCATCTGAGATATTTGGGAAGAAACGGTATCTTGCGGCGGCAAAGAAACTTGCAGCCGTGTTCGAACGCCGCTACTTCGGATACGATGAGGTTTATTGGGGCGGAACGCTTGACGCCTCGTGTGAAGACAAGGAAGGTGCGTACGCGGCATTCCAGGGATATGTCGAACTGCTCCGCCACGCCGTCAAGGTAAAGGATGCCGCCGCCGAGCGCAGGTATTCCCGTCTTGCGCGTCATTCTATGAATATGATGCTTACCTACACCATGGTGTGGGATGCAACATATCCTCCGGGACGTCTCAGCGATCATGCGTTCAAGTCCACGGGATGGACGGTTGTCTCCGCCCAGAATCAGCACCTTGACGCTTTTGGCGTGTTGACTACTCCTGAAATATGGTGGATGGGCGATTACCTGAAGGATGACCGGCTGAAAAAACTTGCGAGCGTCATGTACCGCAGCTGCTTCCAGCTTACGGATTCGTCAGGTTCCCTGGGAGAACAGATCCAGCAGACGAATTTCGCCCAGCAGGGCGGCATGAGCGACGTGCGGAAGCTGCGCGGAGGATATGCCGAACGGTGGACTGTGTTCTGGCTTACGGCGCATTTTCTGAATGCCGCCGCTCAATTTGCCGAAATGGGAGTGGATCTGTGAAACGTTTCAGCCATACAACAGGAGGAATACAATGAAGATAATCTGCACAAGCTTGCCGACATCCGTGAGTGCGTTGCTTCTCATGTCTACCATGGGATGCGTTCCGCTATTGGTGAATGCGGGTACTGCAACATTGCTTCCTGCTGCCGACAACTGCGGCGATTCGTTCTATACCGCGTCAAGGTGGAATCCTGCCGTCGCTCCAAACAATCGGGATGGAACCCGGAATCCTGATGGCGCTGACACGGATTTTGTGGTCTGCGACAATATAAGGCTAGTGCCGCACGAGACTACCGTTGAGTATGTGTTTGGCGGCAGATCTCTTTCGGTGGGTGCGGCAGACCGTTCGTCAGGCGGCATATTCAAGCAGAAGGGCGACCGCCGATACATTTCGTTTTCCGACGTGCGCCTTTACAAAGGATCATGGGAGCAGCACAATAATAATTGGATGGGACTCAAGGGAGATGCCACTGTCTATTCTCCCGCCTCGGATCCTTTTGTGTTCAGATTCAAAGAGCAGTTCGAAAACAAGTTGAATTTCCGATTTCACGGAGACAGGAATTCTGCGGTAAGGATTGATTGGATAGCAGAGCATTCCAATAAAAAGCCGATATATCTGCAGGCCGATCAGTCAGAAACATATTCCGGCTCTTGGATCATAGGGACAAATGTCTATATATACGCCATCCCAAATGCCGAGTACGGCGGAAACAAAACATCGGCGATGCAGTTCGGCAAGCCGCTTGATGAGTTCAATCCGGCAGCACTGGTCATGGAAAAGGGTTCTATGCTACGTTATGAGCTTGGCAACCCTCGCACATTCCCCGCTAGCGACAATCGTGGGCTTACGGTGGACTCGGAAGGGGGCTTTGCCACCTATCGTCTCGTGAATGGATTCAAGCATGACTTTGGATGGCCGATTGCCGGAAAAGGCGCATTGAAAATTACAGGGAATGGAACTTTCAATTTGCGGGCATCATGCGGTGTGCAGTTGTGTGTGGAAGAGGGGCTGACAAAGCTGACGCTCTGCGACGGCGCTTCGATAACTGCTGCAGGAGGCCTCCTTATCCGTGATGGCGGGATGTTCTCGCTGGAGAAGGATACGGACCGCGTAACTGTGCACAATATTGATGCGGCAAATGCAATGATCAAGCTTCCGGTTTCGGCAGACGGCAAGTCCTGCGCACTGCTGCGCCTTGCCGGGAATGTGAATCTTTCGGGCGTGACTTCAATAGGGTTTACTCAGGTGCCGTTGGTTTCCGAGAGAATTGATGTTCCGGTCATCGCAATAGACTCTTCGGTTGAAAGAGTCTTTGATTCAGACGATTTCAATCCATACGGAGTTACTGGCGCACAGTTGCCGAATGCGTCCGGAGTGAAGGTTGTGCGTGATGCGGAGACAGGGGATCAGATTGTGTATGTCACATTGATTCCTTGCGTCAAGACCTGTGTGTCAGACGGGAACTCCAATCCCGGGCATTTTGCGGCATGGGCATGGGGTGATAAGAGCATTGATCCGGCGGTCGGGGACGGGAACAATTATCTTACGTGGAATACGCATATCATGCACAATGGAGAAGGTGAAGAGTTTACAGTCCCCGGGTCGTCTCTCATACTGTACAATCCCACAAAAGAGGGCTTTTCATTCAACCTAAGGCATAAGAAGACAATATGTCCACATCTTCTGGCGCTGGACAGATCTATTGTGGAAGCATTCAGTTATTATACCGGCAATACGCCTGACAAAGGACAGCCGCACGAGTTGGCGGGACATATTGAAGTGCAGACTACGCCAGGGAACAAGTTTACGCTTTCGGCAAAGCGTTCTCAGATCAACGTGAGCGCGTGCATTACAGGAACGGGAACGATCCATGCGCGGTCGGAGTCCAGACTTTATACGCCGCAATGTACGGTTCAGGTGATGAGCGTCAATCCTGAATACCGTGGATATTTTCATGCGTATAACGATGTTGATGTCGTGACTAACGCCATAGCCTTCAAAATAGCCGAGGAAGGCAACCTGGGCGGCAATCCGCGCGTCTTTTCGCCTGATGCGTTCCGTCTCGGATATGGATGCATATTCATGCCATCGGCAGAAGTGACCATTGATGACGGAAATCGGGGTGTTACGTTTGCCGCATCGACGAATGTAGAGAACACGGTCAGGACAGGGCCTGTCCTCGATCTGGCGTATGACTTCACCGTAAAAACACCGGTCGTGTTTGAGTCCGGTGAGCTTGTGAAGACAAATTCAGGCACTTTTGCATGGGGACTGGCAGGATCGGCGGTGTCTGACGGAACAAAGCTGTCGGTGAAAGGCGGTGCCGTTAAACCTCAGGGCTTCAATGCCTTTGGCCCTATGGAAATCGCATTTGCGAAAGGAACTGTGCTTGCGATGGACTTCCCGTTGGCCGAAGACGATTTAAGATCCGCTTATGGTGTCGATATGCGCACTGTGCGCATGTCGCATGCCGATGAAAAGTTGGCCGTGCGTCTCGAAGCGGATGATGTAATTTCTGCAAGATCCGTTTCGGTGCCGCTTGCGACATTTGCCGACTCGGCATCTGCGGAGGCCTTTGCCGAAACAATTGACATATCCGTTCCCTGCGGTTGGAGCGTCGAGCTTTCGGTGTCCGCACAGACGATTGGAGACGACAGCGTAACTACGCTCAAGGCCAATCTCGTGAAGACCGGCTCGCGCATCATCATCAGGTAGAAAGGAAATATTGAAAATGTTTCTCAGATTGTTTTTTCTTGGGGCAACGTCCGTCGTATTGTCTGCATCTTCCTTTGCGGCTTCCAAATTCATTCTGCACGGCTGGGATCTCTCGGATACTCCGCCTGATGTGGTTGCCGCCAACATTGACAAGTTTTCGGGGATGCCTGTGGACGGAATAACGCTCCATGTGCCTCCCACGATACAGAGGGATGGCTCCACAATACACTACCGATCCATAATGCAGGATCCTCCGTGGATGTACGAAAGCCTTGAGCGGTATGAGCCTTCGTTGAAGAAGATTGCGGCTCACCCGGCCATAAAGGAGTCTTTCCTGACTTGTCTTTGGCTTTACAATCACGGCAACCGGCTTGATTGGCGGGATGATGCCCAATGGCGGCGTTTTGCCGGAAACATGCGCATGTTTGCGCGTCTGGCGAAGCGTTGCGGACAGAAGGGTTTGTTCATAGATGCGGAAGACTATTCCAAGGAACGTCAATTTTACCGTCTCCCTCATGAACCGCCATATGCTGAATGTGCCCGTCTGGCGCGTCAGCGCGGGCGTGAGGTGTTTTCCGCCGTGTTCGAGGAGTTTCCAGATGCGGTTGTCCTTTCGTTCTGGTTTTTCTCCGCCTGCCGCAGTGCTCTCGGAATGGATGACCCTGCTGCAGCCGTGAGTGAAGCCGGTCAGCTCTGGCCTCATTTCATAAATGGAATGCTTGAAGCGATGCCTATGTCTGCGACCTTGGTTGATGGCGATGAGTGCGCTTACAAGTATGATTCCCGAATCGCTTTCAACGACGGTGCGATAAAGCAGGTGATGCGATCCATTCCGCTGGTCGCCCCGGAGAATCGCGATAAGTTTCGTGCCAGGATGCGTGTCGGCTTCGGTCAGTACATCGACATGTACGTGAACGACAAGAAACCGGGAAGTTCCTGGTATTTCGGTCCGGAAGGCGGTTCCCGCCTGGAGCACTTCCGCCGCAATCTTTCGGATGCTGCGCATACGGCGGAATATGTTTGGATATACGGCGAAAAACTTTCCTGGGTTGAATGGAAGGATGATTCCAGTGTGAAGATCCGTCGTCGCTATAGCCGCAAAAAGACATGGGAGTCGGCATTGCCGGGCCTTTCGGATGTGCTTGCGGAGCTGCGTGATCCAATAGGTGCGGCGGTGGCTAAAGCCAAGCAGTTGAGGTCTGACGGGTGTGAAAATCTTTATCCTGTAAATGTCCGCAAGAAATGGACATGGTTCGACAAGAAGAAAAGCGGCGGAACCTTCACGGCGGTGGCGGGGCGTGATTCAAGCCTTTCGACCGTTGAAGCAACGGGGGTTGAAAACGGCGCTTGGCATGTGCCGATGGATTCTGTGCGAGAAGGGGATGCATACGTGGTTGATTTGTGGATTCAAGGCGAATGCGATGGATACGCCGAGGTCATTTGGCGAACGGGTAAGGCCCCGTTCAACTGGAAGTTGGGAAGGTTCCCGATTCCCGTGTCCGAGCAATGTAAGGATGGCCGTCGCAGATGCACCAGGATACTCCATGTGCCTGTTGGCGTGGACGGGTTGATGTTCAGGATCAATGCAGAGCGGATGACGCCGGGATCAAAGGCGTCATTTGAGGATATCGGGATATTCAAGATCAAACCGCCGCCACGACCTCCCCGTCCGCTGTTCGAGAACGGTGGTTCGTGCTGGTATATCGCCGTGCCGGATGGTGCACCCAGGCCTGTACTGTATGCGGCAAGTGAGCTTGCGGATGTGGTGCATCGGATATCGGGCGCTGAATTGAAGACCATTTCAGTCAAGGAGGCACCGAAAACGAACGTCGTCCGGCTGGTTCAGGACGGGAACAGTTTGGCGGATTCGTTTTCCGTGGACACCGCTCCGGGCAAGATTGAGCTCAAGGGGTCATCGCCTCGAGCCGTTCTTTTTGCCGTTTATGCATTTCTGCGGGATCGGCTTGGGGCGCGTTGGTATTGGCCAGGAAAGGATGGAGAGTTTCTGCCGCGCCTTTCGGTCTGGGATGTGGAAAAGTGGCATAAAGAATATCGGCCGTTTTTTGGATACAGGGAGATGTCCATTTGCGGAATTCCCGGGCATCGCCATGAGGATACCGAGCGGTGGTTCCCAAAGGTTTTTCTCAATTGTGGGTTGAACACCCCTAAACTGAGGGAAGAAATAGGACTCGTTGTTCGAGCCCATGGACACAGCGTATCCTTGCCGGAAAACATGAAATTGAGGGAATCGCTTTTCTCCAGCCATCCTGAATGGTTCTCGATGATCAACGGGAAGCGCGACATAAAGGGGATCGCCGGATGCTGGAGCAACGAGGGATACTTCAATTATGTGGTGGACAAGCTGTGCGCAGATATTACCAAGAATAAAGCCAGTATCGCATATTACTGTACGGCGGACATCATTCCGCGTTGCGAGTGTGAGCAATGTACGCGTAATCCGGACAAATCGGCACGTTGGTGGAACTACTATGCGCGCATCATCAAGTCCGTAAGGAAACGCATTCCGAATGTGCGTTTTGCAGGATTGGCATATCAGGAATACCGTTCTGTGCCTGGAGTTTCGGTGGAGGATGTGGATTTCGTGGAATATTGCCACTACAACCGCTGCTATTTCCATCCGTTGGATAATGGCGCATGCGAGATGAACGTCAACTCCATGAAAGAGTTCAGGAAATGGGGCGAGAAGGCACCCTTGAGTTTCTATGGATATGAGTTTGACGTGTTCAAACAGCCCATGTACCTTCCTTTGTGGAACGTGTTTGCGGATGAGATGAAGGTCTATCGCAAGATGGGACTTAAACGGGTCAAGACCGAGTATCCGGTCAATATGCACAGGCTTATGAGCAAAAAGGACCCTTTGCCGAAATCCGGCATTCTGCAGTATGCGTCGCGTCTTTCGGCCTATGCGTGGGCAACACTTGCTTTCGACCCGGATATTGCGCCCGAATCCATTGTGGATGATTTCTGCCGCAATGTGTACGGCAAGGGATCGCGGCACATGGTTCGTTATCACAAGCTTTGGGCTGATGCGTGGGGGACGTCACCCAAGCACATGACGTATTTCTTCAACGCCCCGCGCAATTTTGCCGACAAGCTCATGTCCAAAGATCTGGAAAAGAGGATGGGAGAATGTCTTTCTCTCGCGGCAAAGGCGGCAAAGGGGGATGCTCGCGCCCTTTCGGAGATTGCCCTTGATTCGGAATGCTTCAAGGTCTGGTCGGTCGCGGCGGAAGAAGCAAGGAAGGGCGGCATGGTTCATAATCTGGATTTCCGGTCTGGAGACGATGCGTTCAACACTGTCGGCTGGCTGGAATCCCGAGCGAGGGTCGGCAAGGCGCAGCCGACGCGCTTCAAGCTGTACAGGACAGAAAAGGCTCTGCGTATACTAGCGGAATGCACTGAGGCTGACATTGCCAAATTGGATCGAGGGACCGCAAAGAACGACGCGCACAATTGGGAGTCCCCTACGATCGAGATGTTTCTTGATGTTGGGGACGGAAGTAGTATGCAATTTGCCGTCACTCCGGCAGGAGGGGTTTGGGATGCGAAAAATGGGAATGTGGCATGGAATGCTGGTGTGTCGGTACGTCCGTCAATCAACGGGGATCAATGGCAGCTGGACATGACAATACCGTACAAGGGGCTTGGACGCATGCCGGTGAAAGGGGAACGCTGGAAGCTGATGATTATCCGCAACGCCGACAAGCTTTCCGGATTCAAGTCTTGCGGTTGGCCAATCAATGCCCATCGCGATTACAGCTCTGCGGCGACGTTGGTATTCAAATAGCACATGCAGAATATATGGAGGTGCAACTGCCTTTGTGTCGATTGCCACAACTGTGAGTGTCAAATTGGGCGCGAAGGGATTGCAATATGTGATATAATTGTGGACTGAAAGAAAGGTAACAAAAACCATGCCAAACATTGATTGGAAGAGTCTCGGTTTCGGTTTCACTGACGTGAACTGCCACATCCGCTACGTCTGGAAGGACGGCAAGTGGGGCGAGGGCGAGTTCGTGAAGGATCCTACCATCACAATGCATATCGGCGCAAGCTGCCTTCACTACGGGCAGGAGTGCTTCGAGG
>SUVZ01000127.1 GCA_015061765.1 Lentisphaerota bacterium | reverse complement strand
ACCGTACGCCATGCGGTTGCCGGAGTCCTGCCATCGTTACGGTCATCTCCATCGGCGGCGAGATAGCGCACTTTGCCGCCAGGATCCTCCGCAAACACGATCGCCATTCCCAAAACAAGCACCGCAGAACAAGTCTTCTTCACCATCATCCCCTCCATGTCACCTGAATATGATCTTCAGGCCCTTTGGCTTGTACACGAACATTTCCTTGCCGTCGGACGAAAGCACAATGCTCCAGCCGTCCTTTGCGAGCTCTACGTCGATGGACGGGATGTCGCCGGTGATGCCGCCCGTCGCCGCAATTATCCTGAACTTGCGCTTCGTCGTATGTTCCACGGCGCCAAAATCCCTGACGGAAACCGTCGCACCGTCAGGGATACTGACCACCCCGTCCACAGAAATGGACGAACCGGAGAGAAGATGACCGGAGTCGAACACCATGTCATCCGTCATGCGAACGATGTCCGCCCCGATCACATTTCCATATCCACCGCAAACCGGCACATTGAACGACTTGGAATCGGCATCCAGCGTACCGCCGGAAAGCGTAATCCCGGAAGATGCATCGATCGCGGCATCCACACCCAGTTTCAAGGTTCCTCCGCTCACGCGTGTAATCCCCGTGTAGGAACAGACCTTGTCCACAATGAGCGTCCCCGAGCCCCGCTTTTCAAACCCGCCGGACACGTTTGGCGTGACAATCGCGGCAACCGTCCACGAGTTTGTATGTCCACCGCGGCTTATATGCGCGTTGGCGGCCGAATAGTTGTTGCCCCGGTTCATGATCTTGATTCCCGTGACCCTGCCCTGAACAGTGTCGAAGATCGCAACCGCCGTAGCACCCGTCCCGACGCCGGTAGGATCGACAATCTCAACGGTTGGCGCAGCGGTGAACTCCCATGGCCGGGCATTCACTATCCCATCGGGGAGCGGAATCGAATCCACGCCGTTTCCTTCCGGAGCCTCAAGCGGGGCTCCGAGAGACCACTCATGTCCCTCTTCGGTATCGATTATCGCCCCGCCGGCAAAAACCCGAACATGGTCATCATCTCCATCGAATGACCTGAAAATCGCGCCAAGTTCCGAACGATAACAGTTTGGCGCTAAAACACCTCCATTAAAGGATACGTCTGCGATGTTTCCGGTCAACACGGTACCGACATTGTCAATCAACGCACTTGACGCCTTCTTGATGCCGTTGCAGCGCAATGTACCTTCCGCCAGAAGATTGACCTGTCCACGAGAATGGTGCTGTGACGCTAAAACGAGAATGCTCTGCCAATGACGACGATCAGCCGTAAGATACAATTCGCACAAGGCATCGGAACCGTCAACAGTCAAAACCGCAACACCGTTGTAGCCTTGTTTCTGAGAGACGGACCGGTTTTCAAAGTCCTGCCGTACGGCTTCATACACAGTGTTCGTGCCAATCATCGTTCCGCCGGAAATATAGTGCCACACCGGACGTCCTGCGCATGCAGAGTTGAATCCCGCGCCAAGAAGACACGTCCCTCCACGCTGATGAAAGATTGCCGTAGCTCTTTTGCGCCCTGCCAGACGCGTGGTCGAGCGCAGATGCAGAAGCCCGCCTTCAAGCGAGTAATACGCCCCCAGCCATTCTCCGATATGATTATCGACACCCTGAACCGTTCTGAAAATCCCACCGCGCTGGTAAAAAGAAGCGACTGATTTTGCATGTCCCTGATCAAGACGCTCGTCATCACCCCAGCCGTTCGGAACACACGACTGATTTCCGGGAAACGACTCCTCGACAACCGCGCCGTCCAATATCTCCATGATGCCGCGGCCGCACACCTCACCCGACGCCAGATTGCGGGCGAGTCGTGTTCCGCCGCCACTGTCCGCATGAGCATAACCGCCGCTTATCTTCAGCCTGGCGACATTGGGATATGCGGCGCACACGTATGCGTTGGATGCAAGATTCAACTCTGCCCCGGAAGCGATTTCCACCGTGCCGCCACGGACATCCACCCATGACACCTTCTGTTCGTCCGCACCGTCAAATTTCAATGAGCCGGCATAGTTTATGAAGTTCGGCAATCCAGTCATTTCAGAATCGACTGTGAGCGTACCGGTCTGGCTGGCATGATAAACGGTAATTGCATCTTCGATTGTCTTCGAAAAAAGGTGGTCCCGTCCGAGGTCCAACTTAAAATCAAAAAGTTTCGATCTGTGCGTATCCAGATTGTAGTCCGAGGGCCTTGCGAAAGCCGGCTGTGTTGCATTTGTGGTTATACCTTGCCAAATTCCATAAAGAAGATCATCCGTAATTTCTTCGTCCTGGGTGGCGGTCATGCACACAGCCCCTTTCACGCCACTAATCCCTCCATGCGCAGCGGAAGGAACGCTCGCAAGCCCGGTAAGGTAAGCTGTCCCGGAATTGAGGGTGAAACCTCCCGTAAAACTGTTGGGCGCATCTGATTTGTTCTCGAAATAATCCGTGCCTCCTTCAATGACAATGCTTCCGGGGCCGGAGATCGGACCGTTGAAGGTTCCAGGCTTCTTGGAGCCTTTCACCGTGAGCTTTCCACCCAACTTCATCGGCCCATACCAACCGCTCGGGTCCGCCGTCAGTATCGTAATTGTCGCATCACCTTTAGTCTCAAGCGTCCAGCCGGACTTCTCGTAATTCCACTGCGTCCCTCCCATGTTCTGAAGATTCAAGGATACCCCATCGCCCAAATATAGAGTATATTCAGGATGATCCCCGAGATTTACATTGTTTTCAAGCGTAATGCCAATTCGGTCCTCTACTTCGATTCGTCCTGGATTTGCAACAGAACCGCCGTAAAGACCGTGGTTGGCGCCTTTGGTAAATGTGAGGGCAAATCCTCCCATATCAATCGTGGAGGCACGGAAACCGCATGAGCCATCAAAACCTTCCGTTCCGGAATAACCGACCGTGGTGTCGGCGGTCAGAGTCACATTGGAGCGCGTGAACATCATGTTCGTTCTGGTTGACGGACCGCTTCTCGTAGCGTAGACAGCGCCATATCCGCCAACCCCCGAGCCTCCTATCTTAAAAGGTTCTCCCGGATGTATTTCGGTGTATGACGCCGAATTGTCTTCAATCTCGAGCGTCGCGCCAGGCCTTATGGTCGTTCCTTTATCTACGCCACCCAATGCGCCGTTCATGGCAGTGCGCAAATACCCCTCTTCAACTACGATCTCGCCGTCCCAGCCCCCTGTTTTGAGATCGGTGGAGATTATGAGCCTGCCCGCACCGGTCTTATAGAGATCGCGGCCGTTGAGCGCGCTCACATCGGCCGATGACAAGACATAATCTTCGCCGGACGGCACTTCAACCGTCAGTCTGCCTTCGGCCTCCGTAACCGTAGCGGCCATCAACGAATGTCCGCAAACAAGCAACAGCGAGAAAAAGCCCGGTCTCTTTACATTCATAGGATACCTCACTTTCTTTTTGCCTACTTGAAATTTTTCTCCACGAGTACGCCGAAGGGTTCAAGTTTAAAGGTTGCATTGCGTCCGCCCGGCAGAGAAACTCCGGCGACCACATCTTTGGTCGAGGAGTTGACGGCCAGCAGAAGCCCCGTTTCCTTGAGAAGGCACTGCACCGACTTGTTTCCGCGGATGTCCCGCTCGGGACCGGAGACAATCCTGACGGTTGGCTGCACCGCTGCGTCGCGCGCTGCGATATCGTCATGCAGAGCGGCGACTTCGCGCGTCACCGCCGAGAATATCTTCCAGTGCTCGGGGGTGTGCGTCACTCCATGCCCCCACCATCCGTCCGCGCGCTTCGTCTTGCTGTCGCCGTAGATGTAGTATGTAAGCCCCCTGCCGCCATGGACGATCGCCGCGAATGTCATCGCGCGCAACTCCTGCGCGGTGGGGAAGCGCTTCCAGTCGCGCCAGCCCTCAAAGTACTGGATGATGGGCCAGAAGCTCTTGTTGGGCGCGCCTCTGAAACGGGCGCTGGCCTTGACCGTATTGATGTCGCAAATGACATCGGCGACTTCGCCGCCCGTATGCTCCTTGACGAACACGGTGTATATTTCGGGGAGGAAAGCGTCCGTCACGTTGACATAATCGAGATAGCGCGTCGAACGTCGGCCATGCAGATAGTCGGCCTGGACGGTGATGCGATCAGGATCGAGCGTATGACAAATCTGGTGGCGACGGAATATCTCGGCAGGCGAAAGATAGTTGCCGGTATCGTCACCCAGGTACCATGCGAGAATCGAGGGATGTCCGCGCTCGGCGAGGAGACCCTTTTCGTAGAACGTCTGGCTGCTCGGACCGGCGGGAACCCAGGTCTTGAGTCCAAACTCGTGCGCAGCATCCATAAACCTCCGCACCGTGCAGTTGGCGGTGAAATAATAAGTATGAACGAGGTTGATGCCGATCTCTTTCAACCCGCGCATTGCGCGGCGTATGTCGTTGCCGTTCGCATCGCACTCCTTCACGCCATAGATGCCGATAGGGAAGAAAGGCTTTCCGCCGACGAGAACGCCGCCGTCGTCACGTATGGTCACACGGCAGTCCGCCGAAGGTCCTGTTGGATACCATTTGAACTCAGCCTCTGAAATGGCAATGGAGTCCCCTGGACCGATATTGGGCATGTCGCATCCTAACTGCAGCCGTAGACTCTTCGCCATGTCTGGAATTCTGCCGTAGACGGTTATGGTCTGCCATGCGTTGGACGCTGGGCCAAGCGCGAACGGAATGTAATCGGGAAGTTCTTCGCCGTCATCGCCGAAGAAGGAGATGAAGCACGAATGTTCATCCGATCCGCTCATCTTGGAGGCATCAAGCGTCGTGCGGAATTTAACCGTGAAAGAGAAGCCTGCGCCCGGAGTGGCTTCAATCTTCGGGCCCTGGATGCCCCATGCCGTATCGGGATGCCTGGGACGCTCCCCCTTTGCAATCGGCACCTTAACCCCGGGGACGTATGCAGCAAAGCCGGACACGTTATCCACATTGGTGACACAGAAGGACACTCTCGATTCATAGTTGTGCACCTTCCAGCCTTCCACTCCCTTGGAGAAGTCGAAGACTTGCGCAGACAACGGCTCACAAGCCGCACCGCATGCGAGACAAAAACCCAACGCCAATCTCTTAGTTGTCATCTTCCGTATCCTTATTTCCGGCCATCAGTCAGCACAGCACCTGTTGTGTAACTTCTTGACCTAGTGATTCACTGCTGAAGGAATATACCAAAATCTTTTTTTTTTTCAACCATTTTTCCAAACTATCGAGTAATCGGTTAGTCGAATGTGCGGGCTAAAGCCGCCCATCCGACTAACCGATTACACACTAATTATCAAAATCTCCATATCGAAGAATGGAAGTCAAAAACATTCTTGATTTAACAACTATGGTATAATGACCAGTAATGAAGCGAAAAAAGAAAATACGCAACATCATCTTGGTACCTAGGCTGATCCATGCCTCATGGCGTGAATTTCTCAAAGGATTCCTCGATCAGGCGCGCATCCATCAGAATTGGAACATTCGACTATTGCAATCTCCGGAAGAACTCACGCCTGCTTTCATCAATGAACTCGAAGCCGAAAACATCGACGGCATTGTCATCTGCGAATCGATACCATCGGAATCAAAAGCCAAGTTGTTAAACACAGAAATCCCAATGGTTGTCATCGGGATGAAAGACGACAGCTTCTCTAAACGCAAATGCGGTACGGTTTTCATCCGAAATGACGATGAGGACATAGGCCGCTTCACGGCAAGACATTTTATGTCTCTAGGGAATTTTGCATCTTGGGGTTTTGTGCCCGAATCAATCGGTCTGTACTGGTCCGATTTGAGATGCAAAGGCTTTACGGATGAACTACGGAAAAACGGGAAGGAGGTTTTCGTGTTCAGTTCACCTTTCTCCAAACATTCGACAAACTACTCCCTCCGTCTGGCCAGATGGCTCAAAGCGCTCCCTAAGCCTGCCGCCATCATGGCCGCCTACGATGGCCTTTCTAGGATCATTCTTGAGGCGTGTGTCGTTTCGGGCATGAAAGTGCCGAATCAGATTGCGATCGTCGGCGTAGACAACGATCCTATACTATGCGACTTCTCCACACCTTCTCTTACAAGCGTGGCTCCGAATCACGCGAAAGAAGGTGCGCTCGCCGCCGATGCATTAACAAACTTTCTGCGCAACCCCAAGTCCATTACCACCAAAACAATCCTTTCAAACGAAAAGACAATATTTGAACGGGAATCTACTGCATACACCTCTCCATCCACCACACTTGTCAAACGAGCTCTCTCATTCATAGACCGAAACTGCGACAAGCCTATAAAAACAGAAGTGGTACTACGACATCTTGGAGTGTCACGATCACTTGCAGACCTCCGCTTCAGGGAAAACAGAGGAGAGACTCTCGCTCAGGCAATCACCAAAAGACGACTGGAAGAAGTCGCCAGGCGTCTACGGAAAACAACTCTCCCAATCCACACAATCTCAACCGCATGCGGCTTTTCCAATGTCAACCACCTGAAGAACCTCTTCAAGCGACACTACGGCAAATGCATGCGCGACTGGAGGTCATCATAGAAAGCACGCTCTTGTCCGCTTCTTCTCCCGAATAATCAAAGAGCCAAATGCAGGAATACCGGCATTTGGCTCTTAAGACAACGCCACGAGACTTAGAATAGATTGCGACCGCAGCACTTCTTGAACTTCTTGCCGCTTCCGCACGGACACGGATCGTTGCGGCCCACGGAAGAAGACGGTCGCGCATGTACACCTGACATTCCCGGAGACGGCATCCCTGCAGGCCCAGAGGCACGCACTTGATCAGGGGAAACGCCCATCAATGCCGCAAACGCATCCTTGGCTGTGACCGGTCCTGACGGTTTGGCGGACACAACAGGCGCCGGCGAAGGAGCCGGTCTGCCTTCAGACTCGCTGTTGGGCACATCAAACTCCTCTGCGTTCGTCTGCGCGGCGGCAAGCATGCGGCGCACGTTGCGCACCGTGGCGGCACGAAACTCCCCGGAAGCAACTTCGGACTTAATCGTCATCATCAGCTGCTCGAACATGTGGAACGCCTCGCGCTTGTATTCGATGAGAGGATCACGCTGGCCGTATGCACGGAGATTGACGCCGTGGCGGAGATCGTCCATTGCACGAAGGTAGTCCTGCCACTGACGGTCGATTGCGTCCAGAAACACGCCGCGCTCCATGAACGGGAGCACTTGCTGGTCCTCGGACGCACACTTCGCCTCGTAGGCCTCTTCGACACGCTTCATCACAAGTTCACCGGCCGCCTGCGGCTGGCCCATGAGCGGGCGGATTTCCTCTTCCGTGACGGTGATCGGGAACATCACGCCTATCCAATCCATGAACGCACCAAGGTCCCCGTCCTTCGCGTCAAAGAGGAACTTCTCCGCCTGCGTGAGGACGAGGTCGTTCATGACGTCAAGAATCGTATTGTGGACGGTCTGCTGGTTCCCCCTGAGGATGGAGCCGCGCAGATCGTACACGATGGTACGCTGCTTGTTCATCACATCATCGTACTCGAGCGTACGCTTGCGCACCGCGTAATGCTGCTGTTCGACACGACGCTGGGCGGTCTCCACGGACTTGTTCAGCCAGCGATGCTCCATCACCTCGCCTTCCTTCATGCCAAGGCGAAGCATGATGCCGGAAAGCTTCTGCGAGCCGAACAGGCGCATGAGCTGATCCTCAAGCGAAATGAAGAACTGCGAAGACCCCGGGTCTCCCTGACGCGAGCAGCGCCCGCGCAGCTGGCGGTCGATGCGGCGGGACTCGTGACGCTCGGAACCCAGCACGTGCAGACCGCCAAGCTCAATGACTCCGGGGCCGAGCTTGATGTCCGTACCGCGGCCCGCCATGTTCGTTGCGATCGTGACGGCGCCCTTCTGTCCGGCAAGCGAGACAATCTCCGCCTCGCGGGCATGGTTCTTGGCGTTCAGGACCTCGTGCGGGATGTGCGCGAGCTTGAGCATGCGGGAAAGGATTTCGGAGGTGTCGACCGTCATCGTGCCGAGAAGGATAGGCTGGCCCTTCGCATGGCGCTCTGCGACATCGGCGATGATGGCCTTGAACTTCTCGCGCTGGGTGCGGTATATCTGGTCGTTCCCGTCAATGCGCTTCACAGGCTTGTTCGTCGGGATGGACACGACACCGAGCTTGTAGATGTCCTTGAACTCGCGCGCCTCCGTCTCGGCGGTACCAGTCATGCCGGCCAGTTTCGTGTACAGGCGGAAATAGTTCTGGATCGTGATCGTCGCGAGGGTCTGGCTCTCCTTCTCTATCTCCACGCCCTCCTTGGCCTCAACCGCCTGATGCAGACCGTCCGACCAGCGGCGGCCCGGCAGGATGCGGCCGGTGAATTCGTCGACGATGTACACGTGGTTGTCCTGGACGACGTAATCCACGTCGCGCTCATACAGGCAGTACGCGCGGAGAAGCTGATCGACGACATGGACGCGCTGGGACTTGTCCATGAAGTTCGCCTGTATCTCGCGCTTACGCTCGATACGCTCCTGCTCGGACAGTTCGGTGTTCCCGTCGAGCTCGCTCATTGCACTGGCAAGATCCGGGATGACGAACATGCTAGGATCCTGCGGATTCATCTTGTCGCAGCCGAGATCTGTGAGCGACACTTCACGCGTACGCTCATCGATCGTGAAGTAGAGCTCTCCACGCAGGGCGATGCCTTCCGCCTTGCGCATTTCGGTGAGCATCTGCATCTCCACCTCCTCGTGGAGCCTGCGGACATTCGCATCCTCGAACATGTGAAGCATCTGCTTGTGCTTCGGCATGGAGTGGAACACCTGATATATCTTGCGCTTGCACTCTTCGGTGTCGCCGTCGGCGAGAGCCTTCTTGGCCTGCGCGATGAAATCGTTGCACTGCTGCGTCTGGATGCGGACGATCGACGCGACAAGCGGCTTGAGGGCCGTGTACTGCGCGCTCGTGGAGACCGTCGCCGGACCGGAAATGATGAGAGGCGTGCGCGCCTCGTCGATGAGGATGGAGTCGACTTCGTCAACGATGGCGAAGTGGTGTCCGTTCTGCACGACCTGCTCCGGCTGCACCGCCATGCCGTTGTCGCGGAGGTAGTCGAATCCGAACTCGGAGTTTGTGCCGTAGGTGATGTCGCAACTGTACTGTGCGCGGCGCTCGGCGGAATCCATGGAGTTCTGGATGCAGCCGACCGTGAGTCCGAGATACTTGTAAAGGTGCCCCATCCATGTGGCGTCACGCCTTGCG
>SUVZ01000126.1 GCA_015061765.1 Lentisphaerota bacterium | reverse complement strand
GAGAAATGTCCGCCGCCTGAGCGGTCCTGGTGCCCGCCGAACTTCACCTCCGCCGGGAAGTCCGCGTGCCCCGGACGCGGAACGTTCGCCAGGTTCGCATAGTCCTGCGAGCGGGTGTCGGAATTGCGGATGACCGCCGTTATCGGCGCACCCGTCGCCACTCCGTTCTTCACGCCGCACAGGAACTCCGGAGCGTCAGCTTCGCGCCTCGCGGTCGATAGCGCATCGCGCCCCGGCGCACGCCGCTCCATGAAGGACTGAAGCGCCGCCGCATCAATCTCGGAGCCTGCGGGAAGCCCTTCGATCGTGACACCGATCGCAGCCGAGTGCGACTCCCCGAATATCGATAACCGGTAATTGTCTCCGTAGGAACTGCTCATTTTCCAACCCTTTCCAGACTTTCGAAATCCCGCCAGAAACCGGGATATGATTTTGCCACGACGGACGCGTCGTTCACGGTGACTGGGCCGGACGCCCCGCACGCAAGCACGGCGGCGGACATCGCGATGCGATGATCGCCCTTCACATCCACTTCGCCGCCCGGCAGATCGGTGACACCCTCAATTGTCAGAGTGTCGCCATCGACCGTCGCCCTGCCGCCGACCGCGTTCACCATCGCCGCCGTCGATTCAAGCCTGTCGCTCTCCTTGATGCGAAGACGGCCGCAATTCACGAACCTTACTACGCCAGGTCCGTACGCCGCATGCGCGGCAAGCGCGGGTATGAGGTCCGGCACAGGCGACGCATCGACAACCGGAGCATCGAGAAGCTCCACGACGGCGCGGTCGCCCTGCGCGGAATCCGCATTGAGTCCATCCACATCGGCACCCATCGCCAGAAAGAACGCGGCCTGCGACCAGTCTCCCTCGACTTCGCGTCCTCCGGCAATGGAGTAGCGCTGTCCGCCGCGGATCCTCCAATGTCCTGCATCCGGTTTCTCGATGACGATTCCGGCATCCTTCAGGACATGTTCCGTCAGATCGACGTATGCGGAGCTTTCGAATTTCCCTTCAACGACAATCTCGCTGTCCCAATCCGCGAGAGGCAACGCCATCAGCAGACCCGAGACGAACTGCGACGAGACGTTTCCGGGAACGGCATACCTGGATTTCCTTTCGAACGGCATCTGAGGACGCTCCGCAAGACGCCCTTCGCAGATGAAGCGCCCCTTCCATCCCATGACGCCTGCAATGGGCGTGAGGAAGCGAAGCGTGGAACCGCTCTCGCCGCACGGCCATTCCGTCCCCCCGGACATCATCGCCTTCAGGCACCTGCGCGTCGCCTCCGTGTCGCGGGACTCGCCGCGGATGACAGGCTCCTCGACGCCGCTGAGAATCGCGGCTATCAGTTCGCGATGCGCTATCGACTTTGACGACGGCACGGTCACGCGACCGCGCCGCATTCCCGGAAGTATGGTTTTGCGGCATGCTTCAGACTGCATCTTCAACGACCTTTCCTATCTCTGGAAGCGGCGTCCTGCGGACGGCGCAGACGCCGATGGACTGCGGGAGCACGAAGTCTATCGAATCGCCCTCCACCTTCTTGTCGCCGAGAATCGCCTCCGCGATATCGGTGGCAGCGAATCCCGTACGCCCGTCATACCCCATGGCCGAAACGAGAGATTCGATGCGCGCACAGTCCTGCGCCGGAAGAACGCCGCATTTCGCCGCCGCGCGCGAAGCCATCGCGATGCCCGTGGCGACTGCGCGTCCGTGGGATATCCCGTAGCCGCTCAACAGCTCTATCGCATGCGCGAACGTGTGGCCGAGGTTCAGCAGCTTGCGTGCGCCCGACTCCTTTTCGTCCACCTCCACGATGTCGCGCTTCATTCCTATGCAGGCGGAGATCTCCCGTTCGCCTATCGGTGCGAGGGGATTGGATTCAAGGAGCCCGAACAGTCCGGCGTCGCCGAGTATCGCGTACTTCAGCACCTCGCCCATGCCGTCCATTCGCCAATCGTCCGGAAGAGTGTCGAGAAACCGGAGATCGCAGAACACGGCGCGCGGCTGGTGGAACGCCCCGACAAGGTTCTTTCCGGCGGCGATGTCGACGCCGGTCTTGCCGCCGACGGACGAATCGACCATCGCCAGAAGCGACGTCGGCATCTGCACGAAGTCGATCCCCCGCTTGTACGTGGCGGCGGCGAATCCGGTAAGGTCGCCGGTCACTCCGCCGCCGAGCGCAAGCGCGATGTCCGTACGGTCAAGGCGCTTCGCGGCGAGAAAATCTATCAGCGATGCGTACGTGGCGAGGTTCTTGGAGCTCTCGCCCGCGGGGAAGGTGAACTTCTCCACCTTCAGTCCCGCCGCAGCCAGGCGGGATACGACGGATGCGGAGTGAAGCCCGTCGACATTGGAGTCTGTGACGACGGCAACCTTCCTTACGCGCCGGAGACTGCCGCAGATGAAGTCTGCGGCGGACTCCGACGCACCGGCGCCGACCGTCACGTCATATCCCGTCGATGCGTTTATGTGGATGTTCGTCATGGCATGCGGCCTGCGACTCACTTCTCGGAATACGCGCCAAGGAAGGTGAAGCGCTCTATCTCGGGATCCATCGAGAAGCCGGAGAGCATCTTCACCACGCGCGGATCATGCGGGGTCGCCTCGAAGTCGAAGATGAAGCGGAACTCGAAGTCGGAGCCGGGCACGGGGCGGGACTCGAGCTTCGTGAGGTTGACGCCTGTCGCGGCGAACTTCACGAGCACGTCGGTAAGCGCGCCCGGACGGTGGTTGAGGCTCATCATCACCGAGAACTTGTCCGCATCGGGATAGATCTCGTTGCGCTTCGAGATGCAGATGAAGCGCGTGTAGTTGCTTGCCGTGTTTGAGATGTCCTCCTTGATGACCTCAAGCCCGTACAGCTCCGCGCATTCGCGCGATGCGATGACTGCGACGTCCTTTCTGCCGGAGTTCGCGACCGCGGCGGCGGCGGCGGCCGTGTTCGTGGCGGGGACGGCCCTGATTCCCTGAAGTCCGTGCAGGAACTCGGAGCACTGCGCAATGGCGTGCGGATGGCTGGAGATCTCCTTTACATCCTCGAGTTTCGTTCCGCGCGGAGCGAGAAGCACATGGCGGATGCGGAGCTTCACCGCACGCACTATCTTGAAGTTGTGCTTCGCCATGAGATCATACACGGCGGTGACGCTTCCGGCGGCCGAGTTCTCGATGGGAAGCACGCCGTAGTCGCACATCCCCTTTTCGACGGCGGAGAACACGTCGTCGAACCCTTTGAAGTAGAAGATCGTGGGGAAGTTCACCAGACGGCACGCCGCCTGCTGGGAGTAGGCGCCCTCGACGCCGGGACACGCCACCGATGCGGAGGACGGAAACGTATCCGGCGTGGCGGCGGTCGCCTCGGATATCGCCTTGGCGAACGCGCTGTCCCCCGCGAGCTCGGCGCGCTGACGCCCGCGCGAGATCGACATGAGCGTGGTGAACATGAGCCGCGCCTCGTTCTCGAGGTCCGGTCCGACGGCCTTGGCCACCTTTGCGAGGATGCTGCGTTCGCGCGCCGGATCCTGCACCGGCTCCGAACTTTCGCGCTTCACGTCGGCCATCCGCTCGGAGGCCTCCATCCTGCGCACGAAGAGCTTCACGAGCTCGTCGTCTATCTGGTTGATTTCATTTCTTACCGATTCTTTCGTGTCGTTCATTTCAGGCTCTCCTCCATGCGTAGGGACGGATTGCGTTGAGTTTCTTCATCATCTCCGCGAACATCGCGGGCGTCTGGCTCTGCACGCCGTCGCAGAGTGCGCAGGGCGGATTGTTGTGCACCTCGATGATGAGCGCATCCGCGCCCATCGCCGTCGCACCCATCGCGCAGGGCTCGACCAGATGCGCGTAGCCGGTGGCATGGCTCGGGTCTATGACGACCGGGAGGTGCGAAAGCCTCTTCAGCACCGGGATGACCGTGAGGTCGATCGTGTTGCGGGTGGCCGTCTCGAACGTGCGGATTCCGCGTTCGCAGAGCATCACGTTCGGGTTGCCGCTCGCCATGATGTACTCGGCGCTCATGAGAAGCTCCTGGAGCGTGGCGCTCATGCCGCGCTTGAGAAGGATCGGCTTCTGGGTCATGGATCCGACCTCCTTGAGAAGATCGAAGTTCTGCATGTTGCGCGCGCCGATCTGAATCACGTCGACATCGTTGAAAAGGGGGAGATGTTCTATGCTCATGAGCTCCGTCACTATCGGAAGGCCGGTTTCCCTCTTCGCCTCGAGAAGGATGTCGAGCCCCCGCTTTCCGAGACCCTGAAACGCATACGGGGACGTGCGCGGCTTGAACGCGCCGCCGCGGAGCATCGTCGCGCCCGCATCCTTCACGCCCCTGGCAACCTCCACCATCTGCTCCACGGACTCGACGCTGCAGGGGCCCGCGATGACCTGGAACGAACCGCCGCCGACCTTCACGCCCGAGCAGTCCACAACCGTGTCGTCCGGCTGGAACTTGCGGTTCGCCGCCTTGTACGGCTCCTGAATCCGCTGAACGCTCTCCACCACGCTCAGGGCCTGGACGAGCCCGACGTCCATCTTTGCGACGTCGCCCACGCAGCCGATGAGCGTCTCGTGCTCGCCTGCGCTTATGTGCGGCGTGATCTTGCGTTCCTTCAGCCAACCGACCAGGCTGTCCACCTGCTTCGGATCGGCATCCTTCTTCAGTATGATTATCATTTTCTTTTTCCTTCTTTGGAACAGTTGATTGATTTCAAAAAACAAAAACGGCCTCACTCTCTTCCGGAGCGGGCCGCTTGCCAACCATCAGGCTGCTACGCCATTCAAGCACACGCGAGACCGCTCCGGGCACTAAAGCCGAAGTAGTAGTAAAAGCGCGTAAACTCGAAACGGTTGTTCATTGCCTTATTCTTTCCAAAACGGCGCGAATTGTAGCACATCCGATTTTCCGGCGCAACATGTTTTTTTGATGCTTTCAGGGATCTTCGCAATCGGTCAGATCGTGGCATGTGGTATAATCACGCGCATGTCAACAAACAATATATTGGCCGACTCATTTTCCGGAAACCGCATTCTGTTCCTTGATGGAGGAATGGGAACGCAGCTGCAGTCAAAAGGACTCCAGCCGGGCGAGACGCCGGAAACATGGAACCTGACAAGACCAGACGACATCCGCGCCGTCCACGAATCGTATCTTGCATCCGGCGCTGATGTCGTGTACACGAATACGTTCGGCGCAAACCGCGCAAAATACCATGGCGACATTCCCCTGTCCGATATCATAGAATCCGCAATATCGATCGCAAGGGATGCCGCAAACGCGGCCGGCGGAGAACGTTTTGTCGCCCTTGACGTCGGCCCCACAGGACGGCTTCTCAAGCCCGCCGGCGATTTCGAGTTCGACGCCGCATACGACGCCTTCGCAGAGCAGGTCTCCATCGGCGCAAAAGCCGGCGCCGACATTGTCGCTATCGAGACAATCAGCGACACATACGAACTCAAGGCAGCCGTGCTGGCGGCAAAGGAAAATTCGTCACTTCCGGTGATCGCCACCGTCGCGCTCGGCAACGATGGACGTCTGCTCACCGGAGCCGATGTCGAATGCGTGGCCGCCATACTGGAGGGTCTTCGCGTTGATGCAATCGGGTTGAACTGCGGATTCGGCCCAGACTTGATGCTGCCGTTCGTAAAGCGTCTCGCTCGTGCGACATCGAGGCCCCTAGCGGTCAAGCCAAACGCCGGACTGCCTAAAGCCGAGGACGGCCGCACCAAGTTCACTGTCGGACCAGAGGATTTTGCGAAGGATGTCCAGGAGTTGGTCAAGGCCGGCGCGACAATCGTTGGCGGCTGCTGCGGAACCTCACCCGATCACATAGCGGCACTGTCCCGTCTTCTGAAATCCGGCGAAGCCGCACACGTCATCCCAAGAGACGCTGTCTTATCCCGCACCGTAATCGCGTCCGGATCGCGTACGCTCGAGATTCCGTTCAATGATTCCATCATAATAGGAGAGCGCATCAACCCCACCGGGAAGAAAAAACTGAAGGCCGCACTGACTGAAGGGGATGTCGCATACGTCCTGCGCGAAGCCGTAAGCCAGGCCGAGGCGGGGGCGCATGTATTGGACGTGAACGTGGGAGTGCCGGGGCTGGACGAACCAACCGTCCTGACTTCAACGGTGCAGGCCGTGCAGAGCGTCACTGACCTTCCTCTTCAGATCGACACCTCAAACACCGAGGCGCTTGAACGCGCGCTTCGCAGCTACAACGGGAAGGCTCTTGTGAACTCAGTGAACGGGAAAGAGGAGTCGCTCTCATCCGTCCTCCCGCTCGTGGCAAAATACGGCGGCGCCGTCGTTGCGCTCACGCTCGATGAATCCGGCATTCCGGAAACCGCCGAAGGCAGGTTTGAAATCGCGAGGAAGATCGTGACTCGCGGACTGGAACACGGATTGACGCCGGATGACTTCGTCATAGACGTTCTCTGTCTGGCGGTAAGCGCGGAGCCTTCAAGCGCGAACGTAATACTGGACGCAATGCGCCTTGTCCGTGAAAGGCTTGGATGCAGGACATGCCTTGGAGTATCGAACATATCGTTCGGACTGCCCTCCCGTCCGTTCCTGAACGCCACCTTCTACACGCTCGCCCTTAACGCGGGCCTGTCGGCCGGGATCATCAACCCGCTTTCCGCGGAGATGATGACGGCCTACCGTGCATATCGCGCCCTCACAGGGAAGGATGCACAATGCGCAGAATGGATCGAACATGCACCGGCGCCGCAGATTGCCACCATGCCAAGCGGAGAGCGTCCCCGCGAACCGAAGGCCAAAAACGAGAAACGGTTCGACGAACCATCGGAGCTTTTCAACTCAATCCGCCACGGATTCAAGATCGATGCCGCAGCCCAGGCAAAGGTCTTGCTCTCTGGCGGCAAGCCACCGCTCGCAGTCATAGGCGAAGACATTGTGCCTGCGCTTGAGACCGTCGGCAGGGGATTCGAGTCCGGAACCATATTCCTGCCACAGCTTCTGATGGCGGCAGACGCGGCCGGTGCGGCATTCGACGAGGTGCGCTCCGCCCTGCCCGCCGATGCCGTGGCTGACAAGGGCAAGGTTATTCTTGCCACCGTCAAGGGAGACATCCATGACATCGGCAAGAACATCTGCCGCGCCCTGCTCGAGAACTACGGCTTCAAGGTGATAGACCTGGGTCGCGATGTGCCGCCCGAAACGATCGTGGCGGCGGCAAAGCGCGAACAGGTGCACCTTGTCGGACTCTCCGCGCTCATGACAACGACAGTTGGATTCATGGAAGAGACGATACGGGCGCTGCATGCGGAGGTCCCCGGATGCGAAGTGACCGTGGGTGGCGCGGTACTGACGGCGGAGTACGCCGCGAGCATCAAGGCCGACCACTACACAAAGGATGCGATGGAACTGGTTCGTCTCGCAGAGAAAGTCCTCGCTTGATTCAAGCCGCACCGGGAGTAAAGACGGCTCGACCGACCCAACAGCACGCACTTACACGCATTGCGGATTCGTTCACTTGGTCCGACTGCGAATTGCGGAGTGTGGATGCGGAAACATCCTATGGGTCAGAGAGGTTGCCTGAATCATATCTCCGCGGCGGCATTCATATCGGCAAGCGTGACCCTTCCGTCATAGAGGGCCTTGCCGACAATCGCAGCGCGGAGATTCGGCTTGCCGAGCGCCATGAGGTTCTTGACGTCCTGAGGCGACGAAACGCCGCCCGACGCCGTGATGTCGCACGTGGGCGCCGCATCGCAGATCGCCGCCATCTGGGCTAGATTCGGTCCACCAAGCATTCCATCCGTGGCGGTATCCGTGTAGATGATCGTCTTCACGCCAAGCGAAGCGACGGCGTGGGCAAGCTCCACCGCAGACGTCTTGGACGTCTCAACCCAACCCTTCGTCTGCACGAAACCGTCGCGGGCATCGATCCCTACCGCAATCCTGTCGCCGTAAATCTCGACGGAGGACGTGAGAAATTCCGGATCCTCAAGCGCCGCAGATCCGATAATCGCGCGCGAGGCTCCCGCGTCGAGCACCGCGGCCAGCGCCTCGGGCGTACGAAGCCCGCCGCCAACCTCCACCGGACCTCCAAACGCCTTGATTATCTCGGATATGACCTCCGCATGTTTCGGCGTGCCGGCGAAAGCGCCGTCAAGATCGACGACATGAAGTTCCCTGCCGCCTTGGCGCATCCAGTCCGCCGCCTGAGCCGCTGGATCGTCGCCGTACACCGTAACGTCATCTTCACGTCCCTGACGCAGACGCACACATTTGCCGCCCTTGAGATCGATAGCTGGTAGAATAATCATAACTTTGGTGATGATAAATGAGTAATGAGAGATGGGTATGGGTAAATCAGATCGTTCCCTTGGAGGACGGGACGCCCTTCTCGCGCGGATCCTTTGCGACGGCCTGCCGCAAAGCCCTCGCGAACGACTTGAAAATCCCCTCGCACACATGGTGGGCCTCATCTCCGTACACCTCGCGCAGATGCACATTGAGACGCCCCTCCACCGATACCGCACGGAAGAACTCTTCGAGAAGCTTCACCTCGAAATCGCGCACCATCATGTGCTTCTTGCCGGAGGCAAACACCACGAACGGTCTGCCGCCGAGATCGATGGATGTTTCGCAAAGCGCCTCGTCCATCGGGATTGAGGCGAATCCATAGCGCGTGATGCCCTTGCGGTCCCCCAATGCCCGATTCAGCGCCTGCCCAAACACAAGGCCGACATCCTCGACCGTATGGTGATAATCGACATCAAGATCGCCCGTCGCCTTCACCGTAAGATCCATGAGCGCATGCTTCTTGAGAAGGTCAAGCATATGGTTGAAGAAACCGATGCCCGTATCGACGGTCCCCTTTCCGGTACCGTCAAGGTTCAGGCTCAAGGAAATCTTCGTTTCCTTCGTATTTCTCTTTACCGCAGCTTTTCTCATGTCAGAAACTCCTTAACAACGCAAATTATACCATATGCCGCAATGATGGGCGCATCATCACGATCAGGCGGGCTTGTAGCCGTCCTTCAGCGTCACCGTGCGGTTGAACACGGGAGCGCCAGGCTTGGAATCCACGGCATCAGCGCAGAAATATCCGGTACGCTCGAACTGGAACGACTCGCCTGGCTTGGCATCGCCAAGCAGCGGCTCCACATATGCCGTGACCGTCTTCAGCGAATCCGGATTGAGATACTTGAGGTAGTTTTCGCTACCTTCCTTCATCGGATCGGGGTCGGTGAAGAGACGGTCGTACAGACGCACCTCCGCCGGGACGCCGCTTGCGCAGTCGACCCAGTGTATCGTACCCTTCACCTTGCGCCCGTCGGGAGCGTTGCCGCCCCAGGACCCTTTGTC
>SUVZ01000125.1 GCA_015061765.1 Lentisphaerota bacterium | reverse complement strand
TCTGCTTCACAGTCCGCAGGAACGCTATACGCTCACCGTCCATAAACGCGGGAGTCTCAGCTTTCAGCATCTCCTGAAGACCGATTCTGGCGCGCTCCATATCACCGACACCTTCACGGATAAAGCGATCAAGAAGCGCTTTCCAGTCGACATCGCGACGAAAGATCCGCTGCTCTTTGTCAAACGTTCTATCCAACAAGCTCTTTATTCTTTCTGTCATCCTTCATTCTCCTCTCAATCAACCGACCTAATCACTAACGACTAACCCCCAACCTCGCCTCCATATCTTCAATGGTGCCGCCTTTAGTTTCCGGCATGAAAAATACCGCCCATACAAGCTGCACTGCCATCATCAGCGCAAAGAACGCGAATGCCCACATGCCAGCGTCCTCCGCGACAACCGGAAACGCCCACGAAATAACCGTGCACATGAACCAGTGAATGAAACACCCGAAAGCCTGTCCTTTCGCGCGCACCACGTTCGGGAACACTTCGCTGATGTACACCCATATGACAGCGCCGGAAGAGATTCCGAAGAAAGCGATGAAACCAAGTATGCCGAAAACCGCGATCGCCGCATTCGGCGAAGAGAGCGACAGCTGCCAGGCGACAAGTCCGTGCATGGCAATCATCATCGCAGAGCCGCCAATGATCATCGCACGACGTCCGAAACGGTCAATCACGAGAAACGCCAACATTGTGAAAATGAGATTGACCGCGCCCACTCCTATAGTTCCGGCAAGAGCGGCCAATTCGCTCCCCTCGCCGAAAATCATCTGAAAGATGCGCGGCGCATAATAATTGATGGCGTTTATGCCCGAAACCTGATTGAAAAATGCAATGAGAAAAGCGAGCATTATCGGCTTTAGATACCGCCGCTGAAAAAGAGCAACCTCAACTCCACCGGCTGCAGACTTCAAAGACTCGGTAATTTCCGACAGCGTCTGCTCCACCTGCGGATATCCGATGCTCTCAAGTACTCCGCAGGCATCACCGAAACGTCCCGTACGCACGAGCCAGCGAGGGGACTCAGGGATCGTCGCAAGAAGCGCCATAAAAAGCGCGATCGGCAGACATTCCACTCCAAGCATGACACGCCAAACGATACGGGGATCGACATTCGGCATAAACCGCGCCACAAGATAATTCGACACGAACGACACAAGAATTCCAAGCACGATGTTGAACTGATTCATGGCCACAAGACGTCCACGGTATCTGCCGGGGGAAACCTCAACAATGTAGAGCGGAACGACTACCGAAACGCCGCCGATGGCAAGCCCTCCGATAAAGCGGAACCATCCCAGCAGGTGAGGACCCCATCCCGCATCGAACGGCGTAAATGCGCAACCGACCGCTGAAACAAGGAAGAGAACCGCCATCAGCCAAAGCGTGGGCTTCCGCCCCCATAAGTCCGAAGGCCGCCCCGCCGTAAAAACGCCGATGACCGTACCTATCAGCGCACCGGATATGATAAACCCATGCCAAAACGGCGAAAGGTTGAATTCGCTTTGAATGGCCTTCTCACATCCGGAGATTACGCCGGAATCGAACCCGAAAAGAAAACCGCCAAGGGATGCTACGGCAACAATGTAGAAAAGACGTTTGTTCATATACCCCGATTTTATCACTTCTGTCATATCGCATACGCAAATGACATATCAACTTTCTTACAGTCAACCTCGTCCAAAAACGGTCATGCTGAAAAACCCGAAACCGTGAGACGATCGGCAAAATGATATGATGCCGCGGTGAACAACGAGCTGGAATCGATTTGAGATCTCATACGCGCCTGCGGCGGAATCATCCGGGGGGCAAAAGGAGGCAAAGGGGACAAAAGAGGGGACAAAAGGGTCAAGTATGTATTGCGTCAAGGGGGAAATGTGAAAAATCCTTTTTTGAAGCGTTCGTAGAGCATAAACGCGGATAGCGCGGACGTATTCGGCCGCGCGTCTGGGGTTCAGGGGAGCGAGCTCCCCTGATGGGGGCTGGGGCAACGCCCCAGTATTGTTATGAATTTTGGCGCGCGCAAAGATATGAGCGAATAGTGCGCGCGCCGCTTTTAGCAATCAACGATTTCCACACTGTTTGCGGTAGGCATTGGCAGGTTGCCGTAAATCAATTTGGCCTGGGCTTCCGCAAATTGATCTCGAGTTCCAAAGCCAAGCTCATGCATACGCTTAGCTCCGATCGCCTGGTGGAAGCCTCGCATCTTCCGTTTGAAGAACGCCTCACTATCTCGGTTCGGCGTAGGATCTCCGCGGAGGATGTGCCACCCGTAGGTGATGAGCTTTCTGCCGATTGCGCAGGCAACCTTGTTGCGGGGCTTGCCCCGGTTGACCATCGCCCATCCCCATTTGCCGAGCTTCGAGTTCGCGCACGAGGTGAGGACCGACTGGCCGGCTTCGGTGAAGAAGAACTTCACTTCCTGCCTTCCCTCTCCGTCAAGCGGTTTGTGAAGTCCGCCGCGTCTCTTCGCATTCTCCTCCTCGTTTCCGCTGGAATCGACAATCGGAGAGAAGCCCCCGTAGGCCGCGAGCTTCGAGGCCTTGGAGAATCTGTGCGGATCCTCGACGGCGGCCTCCAGCGCGAACGCGCCCTTGTAGTTGACGCCTTGGAGCTGCATCAACTTCAGCATCCTCGGATTGGAGAGGACGATCTCGGCGATCCTCTTCGAGAGCGCCTCTTTGCGTGCAAACAGACGGTCGTAGTCTTCCAGCAGCGTCTCGAGCTGCTCTTTCGCGAAGCCTCCGATCCCGGTCTCGGCGATCATCGCCCGGAGTGTGGCGGTCTTGGCCTTCCCGCCCTTGATCGGAAGCTTGTAGCCCTTGCGGCTACAGACGCTCCAGATGCGGTTCGAGATCCGCGTCACCTCCTTCGACGTGTCGCGGTAGGCGAACATGATGTCGCGGTATTCCGTGTACTTGTCGGACGGCGTCCAGACGAATTCGTCAATGTCGCCCTTGATGTAGGCGAGCGCCAGGTTCTCGGCATCCACGATGTCGCAGATCCTGCGCTTGCGCTCCTTGTTCGCGATGGTGTCGGACCGAACTACCTCCGCACGGTATCCGGCTTCGTTGAGCATCCGCCTGAGGTTCGCCGAGTTGGTCGAGGCCTCGATGATGGTGATCGAGTCGAGGTCGACGTGCCGCTCGTACGTCGCGACCATGGCTTCGATGTCCATGCACTTAATCTCCCGGTGGAGGCAGGGATTGAATCGGTCCGACCAGTCCCAGATGGAGATGGCCAGCTTCTTCGAGTGGGCGTCCATGCCGATCACGAACCGGGGTTCGTCTTCGGTGCTGCGGCGCCGCAGTTGTCTTTTTGCGCTCATTGTGCTACCTTATGGGTGCTGTCGCGTATTGGAGTAGGCGGTCTGCAAGGTTGCATTCAAGTATCCGAGGTCTTTCGCCTCAAGCAGGTGGTTTCCGCCGGCGCTCAAACAGACCCTCGAGCGTGAGCCGTGTGACCGGCCTAGCTCATGACCCTAACGAGCGTCTCCCATGCGTACAGCAAGTGGTTACCAGCCACCTGCTGTTCCGTATCATACTCCAATACGCGGCAGTCTTTCAACCCCGGGTACTATTCCTCTTTCAGGGGAACGCGCAATATATTACCAACAGAGCTTATTGATACACCATACCCTTATCCTTCAACAATCTCGGCAACATGAACACATACCGCTGAGGAGGTGGCTAGCCAGCAACTCTTCACGGCGCACGTGGTCATCTCGGTCAAATCTTTACGATCTTGATCTTCGTTGAATGTCCGTTGAGTTCGACGGCTTCCGCATCGTTGGCGGCAAATGCGAACTGAGTTGTAAGGGTCTCGTTCTTTACGTAGTCGAGATGGGTCTCAAGTGCGGATTTCGTCTCATCGTCAGCCTCGACAGAGAGGGAAATGCGCTGAGTGACCTCGAAGTCCGCCTCCTTGCGCATTGCCTGCACATGCGAGACGAACTCACGGGCAAGTCCCTCCGCTATGAGCTCCGGCGTAAGCGCTGTCTCCAAACCGACCACGATCGTGCCTTCGGATGCAACAACAAGACCTTCCTTGGGCGAACGGGTCACAAGCACGTCGTCAGCGGTGATGGTGAAACCTTCGCACTCGAACGGCACATGCTTCGCGGCGGCAATCGCCGCGGCGACAGCCTTCATCTTTGGTCCGCACTTTTTGCCGAGCGTCTTGAAGTTGGCCTTGTAGAAAACGTTGCAGAGCTCCGTCTCGTCGGCAACGAATTCCACAGCCTTGACGTTGAGTTCATCCTCTATGAGTTCTTCAAGTCCCTTCACATCCCCGCCTGCGAGCTTGAGCGCGGAAAGCGGCTGGCGCACCTTGAGGTCGTTGTCCGCACGGAGTCTGCGGCCGAGCTCGACCGCGGACTGTACGTCGGCCATGCATTTTTCGAGACCAAGATCGCGCGCGGCGGCATTTGCCGTCGGGAAGTCGCATAGATGGACAGAGTCTGGGTCGCTCGCACCCTTGAGGTTGCGATATATCTCCTCTGCGATGAAAGGCGTGAACGGAGCCGCGACCTTCGCAAGCTGCACCAGCACGTAGCGCAACGTACGGTATGCGTACAGCTTGTCGCCGTCGTTCGTGGACTTCCAGAAACGCCTGCGGCTGCGGCGGATGTACCAGTTCGTGAGATCTTCGATAAAGCGAACGAAAGGCCTAACCGCCTTCTGCAGGTCATAGGAGTCCATTGCCGCCGTGACGTCCGCGATGAGAGTTTCCATCGAAGAGACGATCCAACGGTCAAGAACGTTATCGGACTCGGGATACACTACCTCTGCGTCGTCGAACTTGTCGACGTTCGCATAGGTGACGAAGAACGAATAGGCGTTCCACCAGGGAATGAGGAGATCGCGCATCAACTGCTTTACGCCATTCTCGGAGAACTTGAGAGACTCGGCCTTCACAACCGGCGAATAGATCATGTAGAGTCTGATCGCATCGGCGCCATATGTGTTGAGCATCAGGTTGGGATCGGGATAGTTTTTCAGTCGCTTGGACATCTTCTTGCCGTCTTCGGCGAGGATGAGACCGTTCACGATCACGTTACGGTACGGAGACTTGTCGAAGAGACACGTACCAAGAACCATGAGGGTGTAGAACCAGCCACGAGTCTGATCGAGACCTTCGGCGATGAAGTCCGCCGGAAAGAAGGATGACGCATCGCCTTCACCCATGTAATGCTGCTGCGCGTACGGCATGGAACCGGATTCAAACCAGCAATCAAGCACTTCCGGTGTGCGGTGGTAGGTTTTGCCGTCCTTCCTGATGACGATCTTGTCGATGAAATGCTTGTGGAGATCGGTGACCTTCTCTCCAGACAATTCCTCCAGCTCATTCACGGAGCCGACGCAGATCATGTCCTCGGGATCGTCGTCGTTGATCCACACCGGTATGCAGCTGCCCCAGAAGCGGTTGCGGGAGATATTCCAGTCGCGCGCCTCCTTGAGCCAGTTGCCGAAGCGCTTGTCGCCGACATACTCGGGCGTCCAGTGCACGCACTCGTTGTTCTTGGAGAGCCGCTCGTGCAGATCCTCGACACGTACATACCACGCGTCGATCGCGCGATAGATGAGCGGCGTATCGGTGCGGTCGCAGAACGGATAGGAATGGACGATCGTGGCCTGATGGACAAGCTTGCCCTCGGCCTTGAGCCACTTGATGAGATCCTTGTCGCAGTCTTTGCAAAAGCGTCCCTTGTACTCTTCAGGAAGCTGGTCGGTGAACGCACAGGCGTCATCGAGAGGATCGACGAACGCCGTCATGCCCGCTTCCTTGCACACGCGGAAGTCGTCCTCGCCGTACGCTGGTGCGATGTGGACAAGACCGACGCCATCATCAGTCGTGACATAGTCGTCGTTCAGCACCCGGAACGCACCCTCGGCCTTCCTGTCTGCGAAAAACGGGAACAGCGGCTCGTATTCAGAATCCTTTAGAGCGTCGCCCTTGCCTTCCCAAACCAATTCATACGACTCTTCCTTTTTGAAGACAAAAGGCAATCGGGCTTTCGCCATGACATAAATCGGATGAGCTTCATCTGTCACATCCCGCACCGCGACATAGTCCAGTTTGGCGCCGGCGCAGATCGCAAGGTTGGAGGGGAGCGTCCACGGTGTCGTTGTCCAGATAAGAAAATAGACCTCGCTCCCCTCGCTCTTCACCCTTAACTCTTCACTCGCTACCGACGTGGCGCGAACGCGACACGTCACAGTGGGATCCTGGACATCCTTGTAGTTGTTGCCGGCCTCGAAGTTGGAGAGCGGCGTGGAGAGTTTCCAGGAATAGGGCATGATGCGATGCGACTTGTAGACGCGTCCCTGGTTCCAAAGCTGCTTGAACACCCACCAGATCGTCTCCATAAACTCGGGGTTCATGGTCTTGTAGTCGTTCCTGAAATCAACCCAACGCCCCATGCGCGTGACGGTCTTCTCCCACTCGTTGACGTACTTGAGAACCATCGAACGGCACTGCTCGTTGAATTTGTCGACACCGAGCGCCTTGATCTCGGGCGCACCGGCTACGCCAAGCGCATCCTGCGCGAGAGCCTCGATCGGAAGACCGTGCGTATCCCAGCCAAACCTGCGCTCGACGTACCTTCCTCGCATCGTCTGGTAGCGCGGCACGATATCCTTGATTATGCCGGCAAGGAGATGCCCGTAATGCGGTAGCCCGGTCGCAAAGGGCGGACCATCGTAGAATGTAAAGCGTTCCCTACCCTCATTCTTCTTCAGGGATTTCTCAAAGGTGGCTTCCTTTGCCCAGAAGGAAAGAACCTCCTCCTCCATCTTGGGGAATGCAACCTTGTTTGATACTGGCTTGAACATCGACTTCTCCATGGCTTCAACAAAATTTCTATGTATTATAGCAGATTTCCAATCCGCGTAAAAGTGCTGGAATAGATTGGGTATTCCCCAATCCTTCCAGTGGCATTACAGGACTCGCTGCCTCAATGGCGGACCGTCCTATCTGCGAGCGTCGACACTATCATGAAACTCACTTCCACCGATAACTGACACTCGTACGCCCGTAAAATTCAACTGTATCAGAACAGTTCGCGCACCGCATCATCGATACCGCTTACGTCAACAACCTTGTCCTGCGTCACAGGGGCTGTCTCAAGAGCGGCGAACGCGGGTGGCGGATTGTCAAGCACATCGGCGCCGAACGCACGCTGGCACGTCTCAGGGAACTTGTACGGCGTGGCCGTTGCGGCTATGACGCACGGTACGCCGTCCGGGAGGCCGAGCTTGCGCGCGACCGCAGTTGCGACGGCAGTGTGCGGATCCAGCACATAGCCGCAGGCCTCGCGCATGCGGCGCATCTCGGCCTCCGTCTCTTCGGGCGTTGCGACACCACCGGCGAAATCGGCGAACAGCCTTGCCTTTGCCGCATCGTTCAACTCGTAGCGCCCCTTATCTGCAAAATCCTTCATGAGACGCGCCACCTCATCGCTGTCGCCGTCATTGAGAATCCACAGCAGACGCTCCACGTTCGAGGACTTGCGGATGTCCATAGAAGGCGAATTCGTAACCGTGAAGCTTTCACCCGGATCATACACACCCGTGGCGACAAAGCGCGCAAGGACATCGTTGACATTGGAAGCGCAGATGAGCCTGCGTATCGGCGCGCCAAGCATCTTTGCGTAGTACGCGGCAAGAATGTTGCCGAAGTTTCCGGAAGGAACGACGACGTCGAATGCGCCCTTGTCCGCAAGACGCGCCGCCGCAAGCAGATAATATCCTATCTGCGGCACAAGGCGTCCGGTGTTGATGGAATTCGCGGACGAGAGAAGCGTGCCGGCCTTCTCGGCCTCGGCGCGGAAGGACTCGTCGGCGAAGATGCGCTTGACCGCGGCCTGGGCATCGTCGAAGTTTCCGCGGATTGCGATTCCGTGGACGTTCTTTGCGGCGGGCGTCGTCATCTGGAGTCGCTGCACGCGCGAAGTCCCGACGTTCGGGAAGAACACGGCGATCTCTACGCCGGGGACGTCGCCGAAGCCTGCCATGGCGGCCGACCCTGTATCTCCGGACGTAGCGGTGAGAATGAGAACCTTGCGTCCGTCGGCCAGCTTCTTCGCAGATGCCGCCATCAGCACTGGCAGAACGGAAAGAGCCACATCCTTGAACGCACCGGTCGGTCCCTGGAAAAGCTCAAGTATCTGAAGACCGTCAGCCTCGACAAGGGGAATAGGGTTCTCAGACGGAAACTTTGCCAAAAGGTTTGCAATCGCCTCCTCGCGCACATCCGCAGGAATGTCGTCAAATATCGCTCCGAGTGCAATGCGCTCAGCGTCAGCAAGGTCCTTGATGGACGCGATGGCCGAAGCATCGAGTTTCTTGACGCTCTTCGGCACATAGAGACCGCCATCGGGCGCGAGTCCGCGCAATACGGTATAGAGCGAATCGGCTTCTACATTCGAACGGGTGCTGGTGAATTTCATTTCTTCAAACCTCTATATTTCGTGAACGTGTAAATGTACGATGCTCAGCCCATTTCGGCGCGTACGGCAAGCGCGGCGGCGACAGGATCTTCCGCCGCAAGAATGGGACGACCCACGACAAGATGCGTTGCGCCATCACGCACCGCATCCGCCGGAGTGGCGACGCGCTTCTGGTCGCCCACGGCCGCTCCGGCGGGACGGACGCCGGGGGTTATGAAAAGCGTTCCGGCCTTGAGCGCCCTGGAAAGCGAACCGACCTCCTTGGGGGAGCAGACAAGGCCATCCGCACCGTTAGCCGTCGCGAAAGACGCCATAGCCTTAACCTGGTCGGCGGGGGTGCGACCGACAATGCCGACATCCGCAAGATCTGTCTGGTCAAGGGACGTAAGTACAGTCACGGCGAGAATCTTTGGCGCCGCCTCGCCGAAAGCCGCCGCCGCATCCGCCGCCGCACGGATCATCGCCTTGCCGCCGACGGAATGTATCGTCATGAGATCGACGCCCAGTTTCCCTCCCGAGGTGACGGCACGCTCGACCGTGCGCGGAATGTCGTGGAACTTGAGATCGAGAAACACCCTTTTGCCGAAATCCTTTACGGCCTTGACCACATCCGGGCCTTCCGCCGTGTACAGTTCGAGTCCGATCTTGTAGAAACCGACCGCATCACCGATCAGTTTCACCTTTTCCACAGCCTCTTGCCTGGTCTGAACATCCAGGGCAACGATCAATTCCGCCATTTGAACACTCCTTTTGGTTCTTGAATCCACAGATGGGGCATCATTATACCATAAATCCCCAAAGCTGCCCCAAAACATTCCTCAGTACGTCAAGCCCCTTGAGGTCATCGAACGCGACACCACAAAAATCATCCCTCCCGCCGGTTTCATCGTGCGGGAGG
>SUVZ01000124.1 GCA_015061765.1 Lentisphaerota bacterium | reverse complement strand
GGAGCATATCGCCATGTCGTAATGCCCGTCGGGAACAAGGGATATGCCCTCGTCGGCATCCTCCCAGAGAAGCGTATTGCCGTCTGCGATGGCCTCTTCAAACTCAGTGACGCTGATATCGACGCCATCGCCCGTGACATTGCGGTTCTTCTTGAGGACATTGAGCAGTGTGCCGTCGCCGCAACCGATGTCTATGACGTGCGAACCGTCCCTGACCATAGAAAGTACGGCCGCATGCTGGCGTTCCTGCCACTTCATCACCTTTGGCTTCCGGTCGCCGAGGAAGCCTCCGACAAGACGCGAAAGGTCGTCGATATGCGTGAGGAACGCATCGTGCCCAGTGCCGATCTCCAGATGGCAGTAGCTGACGGGCTTGTTGTTGCGGACAAGCGCCTCGACGATGTCGCGGGACTGCCAGTCGGCGAAAAGAACGTCGCCAGAAAGCGAAATCACGAGAGTCTTGCACGTGACCCTGGCACATGCCGCATCAAGCGAACCGTATGGTGCGCCCGCGTCGAAAAGATCCATGGATCTCGTTATGTGCAGGTAACTGTTCGCGTCAAAACGCTTGAGGAACTTGTCCGCCTGATATGCAAGATAGCTCTCGATCTGGAAGAACGTCCTGAAGTCGCGTACCCTGCGGTCCCGACACTCGTCCGGTTCCTCAAGCCAGTTGCGCTGAAGTTCGCGCTGGAACTTCTCCTGAAGAAGCTCACGAGAAAGATAGGTGATATGGGCGAGCTGACGGGCCGCCGCAAGACCCTTCTTTGGTCCGTGACCGTCGCCAATGTCGTAATAGTCGCCACGATTCCAGTCGGGGTCGTCGGTTATTGCGCTGCGCCCCACCACATCGAACGCCAGCGCCTGCGTGTTAAGCGAGGCCGATGAAGCTATCACGCAGGCGCGATCCATCTCTCCCGGACAGCGCGTGATCCAATCCATCACCTGCATGCCGCCAAAGCTGCCGCCGACCAGTCCTGCCAGATGCTTGACGCCACGCTGGGCAAGGAACATGCGATAGACGTCGACTGCATCAGAAAAATCGTATCTCGGGAATTTGCTTCCGTAGGGTTTTCCCGTATCCGGGTTCACGGAGGACGGCCCCGTGGTGCCGCTGCATCCGCCAAGGACGTTCGCGCAGATTACATGGTAGCGGTTGGTGTCGATGGCGCGCCCCGGCCCGACCATGCCCTCCCACCATCCACTTGGACTTGTTTCGCCCAGGCGAATTCCGGCCACATGGGCGTCTCCGGTCAAGGCATGGCAGATGAACACCACATTGTCGAGTTCAGGGCGTATCGCCCCGCACTCTTCATATGCCACGTCTATGCGTTTGAGTATGCCGCCAGTACGGAGCTTGAATCCACCTTCCGGAAGCTGAAGCGCCATCGACCTCTGCTCTACGACACCAACGCCACTATCTGTCTTGTTCTCTGCCATTTTGAGATGATAACCTACTACCTGTCCTCAATAGACGGAACGGTTCCTTTCTTTAAATGGCGCAATTATACCACATATGCTCATGCATTGAACATTCCTGCAAAAACATCGTCACTCAGGACTGAATGCGGGCAAAAGACGAAAAACTCTTGCGGCAAATCGTGTTTCCCCATATAATACGCGCCGAACACCTCTTAAGGAGATAGAGCACATGAACAAACCAGTCAAAACCGCAGTTTCACTTGTTATCGCAGCGGCAGTACTTGCCGGTGGAGTACGCTATCTGTGGTCTATCCGCCAAACGAAGGAGATGGATCGCGAAAAGTCCAAGACCGTCCGCCGCGAATTCCGCAAGGCTCCGCTCGATGAGGCCGCATCCCGTCTCGAGAAGCTCTATACCGAAAAATTCTTCACAGTCCGTTTCGGCAAAGCATTCCCATATCTCCGCATGGGCAACGAGCCCAAGGTCTCGTACGACTTCATCGGTCTTCTCGCCGAAGAGGCGTTCATCCGTCTTGCAGGCGACGTGAAATCCCCCAAGACCGATACCGACCGCCGCATCAAGGAACTTATCGTGTTCGCAGCCAAGATGATTGAGGACGGCAAGCTTTCCAAGTCCGCATCGAACTCTTTGCGTGAACGCCGACTCGACGGGCTCTTCCTCATCGGCGACTATGACGGCGCGGTTGCAATGCTCGATGAAGGTCTTGACGGACGTACCCCCGAATGGTGCAGGAGCACCGCCGCAAAGCTCCGTGCCCACAAGGCGATGGAGACGGGAGACAAGAACGAGGCGATAAAACAGCTCTCTGTGTTCATCGACTACATGCTCTCCGACGAGATGAAGGATTTTGAGGACTCCGACCCGGCCAACGGCGTCGTCTACTCGCGCGAATGGGTCGCAGCAAAGAACTATATGCGCTGCGCCACGCTCTCCGGAGAGGCTGGAGACGCAAAGGCGAAGACCGAATTCATGGAGAAGGCGAAGCCACTCTACAAGACTGCCCTCGAAAAGGCCAAGGATGACGAAATCTCCGTCAAAGAACTCAAGCAGGAAATGAAGTCGTACGGCCTGTGAAGTTTGCGTTTCTTTTCGTAGACGGCGTCGGCCTAAAGCCGCCAGCGGCTGACAATCCTGTAAATCCCGAGGTTTGTCCGGCCCTTTGCCGCCTCATGCAGCGGCACTGCGTCCCGATCGACGCCAATCTCGGCGTCGATGGGCTTCCTCAGTCCGCAACAGGTCAGGCCACGATGTTCACGGGAGTGAACGCCTCAAAACACATGGGGCGGCATTGCGAAGGATTTCCCGGTCCGGGGTTGCGCGATCTGGTTCGGCAGGACAATCTTTTCCTGCAGCTCAGGGCACGCGGAAAGAAAGTCAAGTTCGCAGACGCATTCCTCGTGGAATCCGCCGACGAACTTGAGTCCCGCAGATTCAAATCCGTGACCACAATCATGGCTCTCACAGCACCGGAGACGATATCCACAATTTCAGATCTCTCCGATGACGATGCGGTCCTGCAGGATCTCACTCGGACGACTATCCGTGACCGCTATCCAAACATCCCAGAGATCAGTCCCATTGACGCTGCCCATCATCTGTTCGACGTAATGAGGGCCTACGACTTCACGCTTTTCGAATATTTCCAGACAGATGCCGCCGGTCATACGCTCGATTACGAACGGGCCTGCTCCGTCCTCAGGGAATACGATGCGTTTCTCTCAACTCTCATGCGATTCACCCAGGCCGCAGGCATAACGCTCCTGTTAACATCCGATCACGGCAACATCGAGTCCATGAGCGAACGCGGCCATACGCGCAACCCGGTCCCATTCATATCATTCGGCCCCAAGGAGGCCGAGATCAGGGCAAATGTCAAGTCACTCGTGGACGTTACACCAACAATTCTTGAGTTTATCTGACCCCGGGAAAAACACCGACGGCACAAAACTCCGCCATCGGTTCGTAAACGCGAACATACACCAAAAACACGCCGCAACTATCTGCCCAATGCACGCTTTATGTACGGGAAATAGGATTTCGTGTAGACAATGAACGAGTAGATGTTCAGCAGAATGAGAAATCCTTCAATGGCAAAGCAGACATGCAACCCCACTGAAATGGCGCAATCGGACCACCAGCGGTGAAACGCAAGGTATATGTAGATGAATCCGGCGCAGGGGAAGGAAAGCGCTGTACGGACCTTCCCAAGCCACATCGCTCCGACATCCGCATGGTACATTGTCGCCACAGACCGCAGAAACGTCACCCACTGATCGCGGAGTATCCACAAAACCGTGAACACAAGGAGCGTGAGCGCGTGGGCGGAAGACTCTCCCTGCACGGCGGCCAGCCAAACCAGGGACGGAAACGCAACGATGAAGTACACCTTGTCCATCAACGGATCCGCCATTTTGCCGAAGTCGGAGACCACCCCCCATCTGCGGGCGAGCAGACCGTCAAACAAATCGGAGAAACCCGCCGCTCCTGCCGCAATGCAGGCCAATATCGGACAGAACGGCGAATCACCGAACTGCCCCGCCACCGCAAACGCTAGATACAGAAATATCAACGGGACGCGCGAAAACGTCAACGCGTTGACGAAAAGGCTCTTTGCTGATTTGGTTCTCATGATTCCTTGCGCAAGGCATCCTGCAGTTCACCGACCTTCACGGCCACCGATTCAAGACGCATCTCCAACGCCTCCGCGCGCGCTTCGGCACGCTGAAGCAGACGCCTTGTCGCGAACAGCTGCTTCAGCAGTTCGCCCGCGTCGAGATCGAGGTCCGATATCTTCATGCCGTCAGGGATGGGCACAAGAACAGGCTCGTCGCATTCCGAGCAGTTGATCTGAAGCCCCGCGCCCCTGTAATCGATGCAGAGATTGTGTCCGCAATGCGGGCAATCAAACACAATGTCCGTATCCTGTATCTGGACATCCTGATTCTCCGCATCGGAATCTGCGACTTCAATCTCTTCGCCGTTGTTGTGGTCTTCCATAATCCACCTCCTTGCCGCATAGTATAGTAAATCGCGTCTTCTTTATCAAGTCAGCGATCCGACACATATTCCGCTTACAGCTTCAGCAGCAGTTTCGCGTTGTCGCAGAATATCCTCTGCCGATCAGCCGGATCCGGACGGAACCTGCGCACCCAATCGGCAAGCTGCGTCTCGTCCCGCCAGAAATAGTCTGTCCCGAACACAATCCTGTCGGCCGGCCACTCCGCCATCACGCGTTGAGTCTCAGGATCGCTGTCGCACACGCTCAGGACCGCCGTGTCTATGTAGCATGTCGGAAACCCAAGCAATTCATCGGTCGCATGCGGCGGATTTCCGCCGCAGCCGCCGAGGTGCCCGGCGACGAATACGAGACCGGGAACGGCCCGCATGAGTGACGCAATCTGCGTCGGCCCGCATGTCATCGGAGATTCGGTGAAACCGAGGTCCAGTCCGCAATGCGATATCGCAAACAGTCCCGCATCCCGCACTGCGCTGAAGAAGGGAACGACGCGCGGATCGTCAAGACGGAAATCCTGGTAGTAGGGATGGATCTTGATTCCCTTGAATCCCTCGTCGGCGATCTGCCTGAGATGGACCTCGAAATCCCTGTCCGCAGGATGCACGGAACAAAGCTGTACCAGGCGCTCTGCCGCTTCTTTCCCGAATACGCCGTCACGCATGGCCTTTGCCCGGTCCAGGATCACCTGGAACTGCGAAGGCTTTGTCGCGATCGAACATATGACCGACTTCGACACGCCAGCCTTGTCCATGTCCGAAAGCTGCGTAGCCAGAGTGCCGTCGCCGACAGGCGTCATGCGCCCTTCCAGTTTGGCGACCATAACCTCCACGGCGCGAGGCGCAAGGGCATCGGGGAAATTATGCGTATGGAAATCTATTATCTCCCGGTTCATCATTGCGTCATTTCACCTTCGAGACGAGAAAAGCCGAGGCGTCGGCGGTGACGCGGTCCGTAAGCGCCGTCAGGCACCAGCTCTGCATGGCATTCGCCGTGTTCTTTGACGACCCCGCCGGACTCAATATCGGCAGCGGCCCCCAAACCGCAACCTCGTAGCGCTGGGAATAGTCGTGGTGGAACACCATCTTACCCGTTTTGTTGTCGTATATCTTGAGCTTGGCCGTCCATGTCTGCACGGAATAGTCGGCGGAGAATATCGACAGAATCATCCACAGCGCCTCAATGCCTCTTTCCGAATCGGTTATGAATGGGCCGTTGAAATCGACATTGACGACATAGTCAGGCTGTTGCGTCTTGGTCGCAAAGCCTGCCGTCTCCATGCTTGTGTTCGCCCGCTCAAGGAAGAAATCCGTGTTGCGCACATGGGGGACATATGTCGAAGACGTCACCGTCGCGTAATGTCCCGGCGTCCATCCGTAGCGTCCGCGCGGGCGCCCGTTCACCCACACGGTTTCATGTCCGTAAACAGTCATGTAATCCAAGATCGTCGCGGCAAATCCCTGCAGCTTCACCGACACATCCCTGCCCTCAGGCAGTGCAGTGATCGAAGACTGAGGGAAACCGGTCTCCTTCACGGTGAAGCAACCGGCGATTGCAACCATCGCTACAGCGGCGGTAATCCTTTTCATTTTCTCTTTCCTTTCGCTTTAGGGGGATCAAGATAGCGGGACGGCGTACTGTCGTTTTTCGGCTGCCGCGCCTTCGTTCTTTCAAGATGCATCCGCACAAGGATGTTCGCCCTGCGCTTTTTCAGTTCCAGATCGTCGGGACGACGTTTCAGGAGGACATCGATCTGGCGTACCGCAATGTCGGGATGCCCGGCTGCATCAGCACAGTCTATCAACTCCAGTCTATGCGCATCCATCAGCGGATCCATCTCCACGGCCCTGGCGAACACGCGCGCCGCAGCCTTGTGGTGCCCGGCCTTCTTGAGGCACACGCCAAAGTTGTGTACGGCTGTGACATCCTTGGGGAACACCTCAAGCCGGTTCTCATAGCACCGCAAGGCGCCATTCACGTTGCCGATGGCAAGATAGGATCTCGCCTCCTTGTCCAGCGCGTCCGAAAGTTCAATCAGTATCGGATCTCGGGGGTTCACCGAAGCAGCCTTGGCCCAGCATGCGATGGCGTTCGTCGCCATGCCCTTGTCGGCATAGTCAAATCCGAGCAGCGCCTCCCGCCGTGCCTCCTGCACAATCTCGTATCCGTCCTCGAAGTCAAGGAACATCTTCGCGTCCGCCCCGCCCCGCTCTATCCAGAGCGGAAACTTGACGTCAAACGGCGTGAAGCAAGCAACGTTCACGGAAGCCAAAGCACCCTTCCCCGCAGGACGGAACAGGACTCGCGGCGACGTAAAGAAGCCCCGGACGGCCCCGTATGCAGGCACATCGGCGAACGCGGGCGCGATATCGGAATAGTCGCCTACGTAGCATGCGAAGAGTGCGGCCGGCGTGTATATCCGCGCGGCGGCAAACCGCTCGAACATCCTGTCGTCCGAAAACAGAGTGTGAAGGCGATTGAAACTCAGGCTCACGGCCGGCGTAAGGCAATAGTCGAAACGTCCGAAGCACCAGACCCTGCAGCTTCCGTTTCTCGCCTTGAAATCCTCAAGCAGAGCCTTGAAGCGCGCAACGGTCATCACACGGGCGTCAATCGTCTCAAGCGCGTCACCGACACCAAGCGCGAGCGAGAAGAGCTCGGGATCCACCCTGGACGGCACGCCCCGTTCACACATGTTCCGATAGGACTCCAACCCTGCGGGAATACACCACGGGAACAGACAGCTCGCCGCCGAAAGTCCGCAGAATGTCGAAAACTGCCGGTTGACATTCTCCTGGAGATACCACCACGCATGGCGGATCTTCGGGGTGGACACCAATCCCGCGATCGCATAGGCGGCGATCAGGCCAACAATGACAAGATGTCGCTTGCGCATCTCTCCGTCGCCCCCCTTCTGCGTTCCACGGCCTTTTTCGCCCTTTCCCCGAGCGCACTGGCGCATTCATGCCGCACAGGATCAAAGAAACTCTTCAAAACCGCGCGAAGCCCGTTCTCGTCCTCGACCTGAACGATCGCATCCGCCGCCAAAAGGTCGCTCATAACCGGACGGAAGTTCTCGGTGTAAGGTCCGACAACCGTCGGAATTCCACACAGGCAAGGTTCAATCATGTTCTGCGAACCATGTGCACACAGGCTCTTTCCGACAAACGCCGCCGACGCGATTCCGAACAGTCCCATGAGTTCTCCCGTGGTATCGGCGAGAAACACAGGTCTTGGACCAGCATCCGGCATGGTGTCCGCCGTCGACTCTCCGCGAGATCTGCGGATGCAGCGGAATCCCGCCTTTGCGATGTTCTCCTCTACGGCATCCGCCTTCTCGAAATGGCGCGGCGCTATCACAAGCTTCACATCCGCAGGGAGTTCGGGAAGAATGCGCAGGAGAGCTTCATCCTCACCCGGCCAGGTGCTGCCGCCAAGAAGGATGCGTCCGTCACCCGCCCACGCGCGAAGTTCCGTCTCCTTCTCCGGGCGGCGTCTCGCCACATCGAACTTGAAGCTGCCCGTCACCTCCATGGTCGCACGGTCCGCACCGGCGGCAACAAGCCTGTCCGCATCAAGGTCGCTCTGCACGTATGTCTTGGTGAAGCATCTGAACACTTCACCGAAGAACCACCGCAGGGCCCTGTATCTTGGCGCACTTCGGTCGGATATGCGCGCATTGGCAAGGAACAGCGGAACGCGCCTGCGTTTCGCCTCGCGTATGAAGTTCGGCCATATCTCCGTCTCGGTTAGGATTATCGCCCTGGGCCGGATTGCGTCAAACGCCCTTTTGACAAGGCCGGGAAAGTCCAGAGGATTGTAGATCAGGATGTCCTGGTCCGACACTTCCTTCTCGGCTGTGCGCCAGCCGGTTGATGACGTGGTCGAAAACACAAACCGAATGGCCGGATCAGCCTTGCGCAATGCGCGCATCAACTGCCCTGCCACCTGCACTTCGCCTACGCTTACGGCATGTATCCATATCCGCGATGACTCTGCGCAGCCCGAGAGGTTTGCAAGCACATCCTCCGGATATCTGGCGAAACGGTCGCCCATGCGCGCCCGGTAGCCGCCTCGACGCTTCATGCGCAGAAGAAATGAAGGAAGCACGGCGACGTATGCAACCGAAAAGAGCGCGTTGTAGAGCAGCCACTTCATTGTCACTTGAGTCCCAACACCTTGTGAGTCTGGATTGAAATGGACCACGGCGGCCAGGGCGCCGTCTTGACGGAAACGGATGAATTGAGCCTGAGCATCAGGTTGAACGCCCGGCGGTAATGCATCTTTCCGTTCTCGTCGAGAGGCGAAATGTAATAGTCCGTGGCGGTGATGCTTTCGCGCATCTTGCGGCAGAATGACTCCATCTCGGTGCTTTCGGCGACAATCCGCACCTCATCAGCCTTCTTCAGAATCGAATCGCCGACATATTTCGCACGGTAGAGGTATTTCGGCGACACTGCCACATAGTCGAACAGCCCTATTTCAGGAATGGACTTCAAGCCGTTCGTCTCAAGCGCCAGCCAATACCCCTCATCCTTCAGTTTCGACAGCACATCCCCGAGCCCTACAACCATCGTCGGTTCGCCGCCTGTCACGACGACGGCGCGATTCTTCAGCTTCCGCACCTTCGCCATTATCTCCGCGAGCGTGAGCATCTCCTTGGTTTGACGGCGAGTGTCGCACCATGGGCAGCTGAGATTGCACCCGGCGAACCGTATGAAAGTCGCCGGAAGCCCGGTATTGCGGCCCTCTCCCTGTATGGTCGAGAATATCTCCCGCATCCTGTACTTCACTGGACCGCCTCCATCTCTCGCAGACAGCGCTTGCCGATCCTGCGCTCGATTCCTTCGCGCGGCTCGTCCTCGGGGGCGACCTTCATCGGCTCGAGTTCGTAGTCCGCGCCCTCAACAGCCTCCCACGCCGCAGAGTATATGGGAAGCCCCTGCCCGCGG
>SUVZ01000123.1 GCA_015061765.1 Lentisphaerota bacterium | reverse complement strand
CGACCTGCTCTGAGTCAATCCAGAACGTGATCTTCTCGCCCTTGACCTCAGAGCCCTTCTTTCCTTCCTCGCGAAGCACCGCTGTGACATCATCGCTTGAATACATCACTATCCGCCCCAACTTCTTGTTGAATGTCGCGCGCGCACAGTACGCCCGGCGACTCTCGTTCGTGATGGCCACATTGCCGATGGCGACAAGACGCTTCAAGTCGTTGGTTCCGTCAAGGAAAAGGAACAGACGGTCGGTGTGCATCTGGTACTGTTCGTCATCCACGTACACGTTGCGGTCAAACAGCACCACACCCTCCTTGCGGTCGTAGTCTGTACGGTCCGCCGTGATGATGGCGTCACGCGGCGGCTTTTTGGTCTTTTCCGACTCGTCCCTCTTCGCGGACTCTCCGTCCGCAGCAGGATTGGCGGCGGCTTTCACCACAGCGACATCTGCTTCTGCCGACTTGGATCCGACAGAAGCCTCGCTCCTCCGAAACATGATTGAATCAGCCGATACGTCGGCCGATACGACCTGAGCCGAAACGGCGCAGAGCAACGTCGCAACTATGAATCTGTCCATGTGGAATTTCATCTTCCCTTTTGACCTCTGTTATTGAAGCAGTTCCTTCCCGGAGCCAAGTCTGAGCGATTTGGCACGGATCTCCGTCTGGGAGAATATCTTTATGAATTCGCGTCCGAATGAGAAGTAGATGCCTCGCCCCTTGATCAAGGTGCCGTCCCAATCCATGTGCGCATTGCCCTGTACCCATCCGGACTTCGACTTGCGGTCGACAATGCAGTTGTCGGCGGTGAGGAATCCCTCCACAGTCGTTCCGTCTGCCCTGTACTGCTCTACGCGGATGTTCTCGCCCCAGATGAAACCCGTATCGAGGAACATGAATGCGCGTCCGGCGCGCAATCGGCTCTTCACCGTTCCGTCGGGGTAAGTCTCAAGCGGGAACGATACGTTCTCGGCGGGCGCCTCGATCTTCTTTACGCAATCCTCATATGCCGCCCTCAGACGGAGCATATCGGAATCATCACCGCGCTCTGCGAGCCATTTGCCTGAATCGAACGCAAATGCCGCAGCCATCGCGCACGCCGCGAAGACCGACACTGAAATATGGGCGATGCGTCTCATCACTGCTCAATCACCCTTTCGTGCCGAGTACTATCTCGTTGATTGCGACAAGCTTCTTCCACAGAGCCTCAACCTCGCGGAACGCAATCGCATTCGCCGAATCGGAGAGCGCCCTTTTCGGATTCATGTGCGTTTCCATGAATACCCCGTCAACACCGGTCGCAACCGCCGCTCGCGCCAGCGCCGGGGCAAAGCGCCCGTCGCCGCCGGAACCGGTCCCAAGACCTCCCGGACGCTGGACGGAGTGCGTGGCGTCCATAACCACCGGATACCCAAGCTCGCGCATCAGCAGAAGCGACCGCATGTCGGCAACGAGATTTCGGTATCCGAAACTGGCGCCGCGTTCGCAGAGAACAATCCGGCGGTTGCCTGTGGACTCGATCTTGCGGATTACCTGAGCCATGTCCTCGGGAGCCATGAACTGCCCCTTCTTGACGTTTATCACTGCGCCAGTTTCGCCAGCGGCAACCACAAGGTCGGTCTGTCGTGCAAGAAACGCGGGAATCTGAATGACATCGCAGACCTCCGCCGCCCGCACACACTGCCAGGGCTCATGAACATCCGTGAGCACAGGCACACCAAATCTCATGCGGACCTCCGCAAGGATATCAAGACCCTTCTCTAGACCGGGGCCGCGGTAGGAATCCACGCTCGTGCGATTCGCCTTGTCAAAGCTAGCCTTGAAGATGTACTTCACCTTCAGTTTGCCCGCGAGTGCGGTCAAACGCTCCGCCAGATCGAGTGCCATCCTGCGGCTCTCAATCACGCACGGCCCAGCTATGAACGTCAGGGCTCCATCTCCGAACGTGACACCATTGTCAACGTCGATTTTTCTAACCTTCATGAAAGTATTTATTTCTCCAACGCCGTATTATACCAAAAAACAATGTGCTTGAGAGTTGTTTTTTAACAGGAAAAACGGCCGGGAAAACGGCCCGTCCCGTTCTGCATGGCATCGGCAAAACGCTCCGCGTCGGGAGTATCGTCATGTCTGCTATTTCCCTGACCCAATAATCGAGATCGTAAAGGTGCTGCCGACGCCCGGATCTGACACGACAGACACTTCGCCGCAATGAAGCTGGGCGATGTGCTTGACAATCGCCAGTCCGAGTCCTGTACCGCCGATCTCCCGGCTGCGCGCCTTGTCCACCCGGTAGAATCGCTCAAAGATGCGGGCCTGATGCTCCTTCGGGATGCCGATCCCCCTGTCTACGACGGAAATCCTGGCGCGTCCGCCTTCTGCCTCGAGCGAAAGCTCCACCGTGAGCGATCCCGAATACCGAAGCGCGTTCTCCACCAGATTCTGGACCGCCTCCTCGATGCGGGCGGCGTCGCACGCAATCCGCAACCGGTCATTGCGCAGAAGCACGAGCCCTACGCCTTGCGCCGCAGCCTTCGGACGCATCAGCGTGAACACGTTCTTCATCACGTCCGAGAGGTCGCACACGGCAAAATCGCGTTTCTCGCCGCCGTCTTCCAAATGCTCTATGCGAGCCAGGGAGAGAATGTCCTGCGCAAGCTTGTCGAGGCGCGTAGACTGTTCCTTCAGCACGGCCAGCATGGCCGTCCTGTCCTCCGGTGCGAGCGATTCATCCTCCGCAAGCACGTCAACCGCTCCGAGAATGCCGGTCAAGGGCGTGCGTATCTCGTGGGTTACGTTTGAGACGAACTCACGCCGGAACTTCTCGAGTTTGCGCATTTCCACAAGTAGCCGCTCCTTTGCGTCACGTTCGCCGGTGAGCCGCGCGAGTTTCGCGCGGGTCCGCCGCACCGCATAAAATGCAGCAGCGAAAACAAAGGCGCCGAGGAGTACAGCAAGCACCACTCCCAAGACATCAGGCAGGTACAATGATGAAAGGAACGCAATCATGGCTTGAAACGGTATCCGACGCCGCGAATCGTCTCTATGTGTTCGGCCCACGCACCCAGTTTGCGGCGCAATCCCACAATCTGGACATCCACCGCCCTTTCGGTGACGGTCTTGTCCGCATTCTGCGTATGGTCGATGCTCTGGGCACGTGTATAGACGCGCTCCGGACGCAGGAGCAGGAGCTCCAGCACCTTGTACTCGCTGCCGGTGAGATTCAGCCGCGCGCCGTTCAGAACGACGGCATGGGAATCGGGATCGAGGACCAGCCCGTCAAACTCCGGCGATTCACCCCTCACCGACTCCGGACGGCGCAGGACTGCGCGTACGCGGGCAAGCAGCACCTGACGCGAGAACGGCTTGGTTACATAGTCGTCGGCGCCGCACTCCAATCCTCGCACCACATCTATCTCTTCGCTTCTTGCGGTGAGCATTATTACGGGTGTGGACGCAATCTCCTTCGTCTCACGAATGCGGCGGCAGACGGAAAAGCCGTCCAATCCCGGAAGCATCAGATCGAGAAGCACAAGCGATGGACGAATCTCACGAACAAGCTTAAGTCCGTCATCACCGCGTTCAGCCTCCTTTATGTGGGCAAACCCCGCGCCGCGAAGAAGAACGCGAAGCACACTGCGGATTGCGGCGTCATCCTCAACTATGACGATTGTCTCCGCAGACATGGCGCACCCCGTTCTTCCTTGATTAAACGTGCTTTCCGCCGGCAAGGGTCTGGGAAATATTCAGGTAGCAGCTGCGCATCCTGTCGAAAGCGTTGAGAATGTCGAGCTGCGCCAGGGTGCGCATCGGCGAAGAGCCGACCGTAAGCAGCGCGGCCTGACGGGCATCGCGCACTCGTCCACGGATTTCGTCGGAAAGCTCGTCTGCGTTTGCGACCGGCCTGCCGGTGAAGTTGTTCTCGCAATATTCGAGAGAGACGTTCACGGCGGCGGCAAAGGCCGCAACGCGCCCCTGGATGTCGAGCACCACGGAACGGGCGTCACCCGCAAATTCGCCGCCACCGTCGCGGAACCGCTTCAAGGCCTTTATGATCGTGCATTCCTCGTCGGAGATCGTCTCAAGCTCGTCCGTGATCCTGAGAAGCGAACGGGCCTGACTGGCCACATCCTCGGGGAGACGGGACGTCATGACACGACCGAGGAACTCCGTGATCTCCTGCTGTACCCTGTCGAGGATCCCTTCGCGGCGGAACACATGATCGACGTCCTCATCGTTCGCCGTACCGTCAATGGCGGCGCGCACGTTGGCCATCATCTCGACATTGCTGTTCGCCATGAAAAGGACCTCGCGTGCGGCCTGTTCACAGGCGATCTGCGGAGACTGCTTCACTCGCTTGTTAAGATAGGTGAGACGAGTCTGTTCGCGTTCGGTCTTCGCCGGAACCAGCCAGGTCACAAAGCGGGCAAAGTGCCTCACGAACGGGAAGAAAAGAAGCGTCGTGACAATGTTGAACCCGGTATGCACGGCGGCCATGGGTGCGGCGGGGGACGTCGCCCAGTTGGGGAACAAGGCCTTGGACACAGGAAGCATCACGGGAATGAAGAGCGGTATCAGCACGACCGTCCCGACAACATTGAAGAGGGTATGCGCCATGGCGGTTCGCTTGGCCTCCGTGGTGCTTCCGAACGCCGCAAGCCAGGCGGTGACAGTGGTTCCGATGTTCATGCCGAACACGGTGGCGGCGGCTGTCTCGAAAGAAATGACCCCCTGCATGGAAAGCGTCATGGCGATCGCCGTGGTCGCGGCGGAACTCTGCACCACCGCGGTGAAAATGATCGACACAGCAAAGCACTTGAGAAGACCAACGACCGTGCCTGCGTCCAGCGCCGCAAACGCAGCCCGAACGGACTCGTTCTGCTTGAGAGGCGCGACGCCTTCGTTCATCCAGTAAAGGCCCATGAACACAAATCCAAGACCCATGAGAGCCAAGCCGAAATTGTGGGCGGTTTCCCTGTTTATGAAGAAATAGAATACCGCACCCAGCGCAACGACGGAAAGCCCCAAAAGCCCGACATCTGGGACAAACGCTATGATCCACGCCGTTGTCGTCGTACCGATATTCGAACCGATGATCACATTTATCGCCTGCGTCAGATCCAAGAGGCCTGAAGACACGAACCCGACAGCGATTACCGTAATGATCGAACTCGACTGCACAATGACCGTGGAAACGCATCCGGTGGCGATTCCGGCGAGCCGGTGGGTGGTGGCAAGCGCCATGAAACGCCTGAGTCCACGGCCGCTTACGGCCTGAAGGCCCTCGGACAGATGTTTCATGCCAAGCAGAAAGGTGCCGAGACCACCCGCAACCGTCAGAAGAACGATAAACATGTCTTTCATAATTGCCGTTAATTATATCAAAACTTTGTCAGAATCGTGTTGAGGTTCTTTTCATAGACCTTGGCCCTTCAACCGGCAAAGGAATTACCGAAGTCGACATACACTGCTCACTATCTCTCCGTCGGCAAAACGCGTCGTGAGCACATCTCCCTGCCTGACGGCAGAAACACTGCGGACAATTGCCCCGTCGGCGTCAAAAGTGAGCGTATAGCCGCGCTTAAGCGGATTGTTTGGATCGAGAAGCTTCATCTTCGCCTCCGCCGCGACAAGACGCCTCTCGCATCCCGAAACGGATTCCCTTATGGAGGGAAGCAGTTTCTGATCAAGGGCGGACAGACGACGCTCCGCCACCACAACAGCATCCTTCAACGCCGGAAGCAGACGCTGTGCCGACCGCGAAAGCCGCGCCTCCGCCGCAGATGCAGAACTGCGCAGGACTGAAGAAAGGCGAAGCGTAAGATGGTCGATGCGCTGCGCGTAAACTTCACCCGCCCGTTCTGGCGCGCGTTTCAGTCGCTCCGCCAGACCGTTCACCTGATCCACGAGTTCCAACCTTACCGGCACTGCAATCTCGGCGGCGATCGACGGCGTGCCCGCCCTTACGTCGGCGGCGAAATCGCACAGCGTGAAATCTGTCTCGTGGCCGACCGCACTTATCGTAGGGATTCCGGATGCCGCGACGGCGCGGACCACGCACTCCTCGTTGAACGCCCAAAGGTCCTCTATCGAACCGCCGCCCCTGCCGACTATCAGTATGTCCGGCACCCAATCTGAGGAAGGCCTGTTGAAGAACCTGATGCCCTCGACAATCTCCTCCTTCGCGCCGGGCCCCTGAACCTTGACCGGATACAGCCTTATCTCAAGATTGGGGAATCTGCGCGTAAGCACCGTGCACATGTCATGTATGACTGCGCCGGACGGAGACGTCACAACCCCTATCCTATGCGGAAGGAACGGAAGTCTGCGTTTGCGTCCGCGATCGAAAAGCCCTTCTTTCCCAAGACGCTCCTTGAGTTCGTTGAAACGCGCCATCAGATCGCCCTCGCCGGCAATCTTTGCGGCGAGAACAACCATCTGATAACTGCCGCGCGGTGCATATACGTCAAGGCGTCCGTACAGGCACACCTTCGCGCCGTCCCTCAACCGGGGGGCAGCCTTGCATCTTGCTATCGCACTCGAGAACATCACGCAAGATAGCTGCGCGTTCTCGTCCTTTACGGTAAAGTAGGCATGACCGCTGGCATATACCTTCCAGCCGGATATCTCGCCTTCAACGTATATCTTGTCGAACCGCCTGAAAAGGTCCTTTATGGCGTCCGTGAGTTCACTTACGCCATAGACCTTTATCTTCTGGTCCTTGTCCGCCACGGGATTACAGTCCGACGGCGGCGCGGACCTTCTCCATTGTGGAAGCGGCGGCGGCGCGGGCCTTCACCGCACCGGCCTTGAGAATGTCCTCAAGCGTGTCGGGATCCTTGGCGAGTTCCTCGCGCCTGGCGCGGAACGGATCGAAGAGACGGTGGTACGCCTCGAGCAGTGCCTTCTTCGCATGGCCGTAGCCGTAGTTCCCGGCGCGGAAGCTTGCAGCCATCTGCGCAACCTCATCCGGCGTCGCGAAAAGCCTGTAGAGTTCGTATATCGAATTGCCCTCGGGCTCCTTGGGCTCCTCCATCGGCGTGGAGTCTGTGACGATCCCCATGACTTTCTTCTTTATGGCCTTCGCGTCCTCGAAAAGGCCGATCGTGTTCCGATAGCTCTTGGACATCTTCTGTCCGTCGGTGCCGGGAATCGTCGCGACAGATTCGGGGATGTATGCGTCGGGAAGCTTGAATATCTCGCCGAAAGCGTTGTTGAACTTCTGCGCCAGGTCGCGGGTCACCTCCAGATGCTGCTTCTGGTCCTTGCCCACAGGAACGAGATCGGCATTCATCATGAGAATGTCGGCGGCCATAAGCACGGGATACGCGAAAAGGCCATGCGTGGCGTCGAAACCGTGCGCCATCTTGTCCTTGTAGCTGTGGCAGCGCTCAAGAAGCCCCATCGGCGTGAGACACGAAAGGAACCATGCGAGCTCCTGCACCTCGGGCACGTCGCTCTGGCGGTAGATGACCGCCTTGTCAGGATCGAGTCCGCACGCGAGATAGTCGAGGGCCACGTCGCGGGTGGCTTCGCGGAGCGTCGCCCCGTCGCGCACGGTCGTCATGGCGTGGTAGTTCGCGATGAACATGAAGATGTCGCCCTTCTCCTGAAGGTCGAACATCGACTTCATCGCGCCGAAATAGTTGCCCCAGTGGAGTTTGCCCGAAGGCTGGATGCCGGTAAGGATTCTCATGATTACTTTCTGTTTCCTGTTTTAGAATTTGATGTCGATCTGCCAACGGACGAACCATGCGGGACGCTGGGTGTCGTAGTAGTCGCCGGGATTGAAGAACTCGGCGAGAAGGTGCCCGAATATCTCGAAGCGGCTGATGCCGGACGCATTCTCGGGCGCAATCAGCAGGGGGAAGTCGTAGCGGGTCTGGTGGATCCATCCCTTGAAGTCCCCGCTGCGGCGTCCGTCGGCATGTCCGAGACCGTCGTTCTCGGCTGCGAACATGGGGCCGGACGAAAAGTTCAGCCTATGGTATTTCCCGAACGAGGAACCGAGCGTAAGCTTCGGGTGGACGAGGTTGCTCCACCAGCCGACTCCGTAGAGCGTGCCGTAGAGGAACATTTCGGAGTTCTCGACGCCGCGGGCCCACAGCGGATCCCAGGCCTTGTGTCCGCCGTCCTGCGTGGCGGCATCCTTGTCGCCGCTCATGTACGTGACGGAGAGCTTTGCGTAAGGCTTGAACCTCTCCGAGACGACCGTACGCCAGTCGATTCCCGCGAATCCGCTCCATCCGTTGCAGAAATCGCCGTCCGTCGTTTCGCCGACCTGGGACATTCCCTCCAGTTCAAGCGACAGCTCGTCCGTGAGCTGCGGCGTCGCACGGGCGCCGAACACCGTCAGATCCTTGCCGGGATGCTTCACGTCCCTGGTGTCGTGGTAGGAATAGTTCTTCTTGAAGATGGTGAAGAGCTGATATGGGACAGCCTCCGGACCTCCAATGTTCGAACTCCACACGAGACCGGCGCCGAATTCGTCCATTTCAGGCATGTTGCCGCCTAGACCGTTGAGCGAACGGTTGCGGGACCCGCCCGTTCCCCAGCGAAGCTTGTTGCGGTCTGAATCGTAGAGCGTGAATGCGTCGAACTTCGATTCATCCGTCACATGCCATGTGATGCGCGCCATGTCCGTGTACAGGGTGCGGCTACCGTCGCCGGGCGTGCCGTCCGCAAATACGTGCGGCAGACCGAAGAGTGCGCCGGTTCCAGGCTCCCACACATCCTGGCGTCCAATGCGGAAATCGATGCGGTCGTCGAACAGCCCAGTTGCGTCAAGATAGAGATTGTCGAGCAGCAGTTCATCCGGAAACTCGTATGCGCGGGAATGCTGCGGCGTTATGTTCCAGCGGGGCGCGTCCGTGAGACGTGTGTACACGCGGAAATGCTCACCCAGTTTAAGATCCCCCCATGCGCGCAGACGGAACCGCATCTGGTTCTTTGACTTTCCGCGCACAACCGGAGCCTGCGCACCGCCACCGGGCGTACCGGGAACATTGTCCATTATCTCCTGCCGTACGCGCAGGTCCGCACCTGCGTCAAAGCTCACGGCATTTGTCGAAGCATTGGCGGCAAAAGGCACCGAAAAAACAAAAGCCGCTGAAAAAGCGGCGAGTCTGCTAACCATCGTTTTCATTACGGCCGCATATTATACCAAATCTGCCTTTCATTCAGGTAATGAAGGAAAAAAATGTTCATGCGCGCACTCGTTGCAATTTGATTGTCACAACGAGATTGTCTGGCTGCCACCATGAAAACGGTAATGTCCCTTTATTTTCAAAGGGAACACGAAACCAAGGTATCCCATAATAATATAAAAATCTTATTATGGTGCATTTGGCGTTCCTCATTGTAAAAAGTAATTAAATAGTTTAAACACATAGAAATAAGAAACATCTTTAATATCAGAATGCAGCCATTCAAATT
>SUVZ01000122.1 GCA_015061765.1 Lentisphaerota bacterium | reverse complement strand
GAGATAAAGTGCGCGATCATCTGGCTGACATGTATCTGCCGTAAGAAAGAATTCCTGCCATACCAAGATTCCGTATTCATCGCACAACTCGTAGAAACGATCGCTCTCAACGATACCGCCTGCCCAGAGACGCAGCATATTCACACCGGACTCGGCGGTAAGCCTGATCTCGCGCTCCATGCGCTTATCGTCGGTACGCTGCATCGCCTCCGGAATCCAGTTCGTGCCACGGATGAACACTTTGCGCCGGTTCACATAGAACTGCCTCGCACCGTCAGGACCCGACTGGTCGCTTCGGCATTCACGCACAGCAAAACGCGCCTTGCACTCCGCCGCCCGTTTTCGCGGTGGAACATGGCCGGCTTTATTGTGTTGCCACCATGCGTCGTATCCAGATGCATTCACCGAGAACTTCACATTGTAGAAATGGCGCTCTCCCTTATTGACCGGCCACCAGAGTTTCGGATTCTTCAACACACCGCGAAGCTTAATGAAACGCCGTTCCCCTGTGCCAAGCTCAAACTCCTTCGTCACCTTTATGTCCGTGCCTTCCACCATGGCGGTTATGTCGCCTTCCACATTGTAGTGCGGATACTTGGCGGTGTTGCAGACTTCAATCTTCATCTCCAGTTCCGCTTCCGACATGTCGGCATTCAGCTTTGCACGGACAAACGGGTGGTCAAGTCGCACATCACCAGACGAGAAGAACGTTATCGGACGCCAAATGCCGGTATTTCGGTCACGTATCCCGTCGTTGAACATGAAATCCCACCCGGCCGACATTAGCATCGTAACATTCTTTCCGATAAAGCCGTCTCCGCCATTGCGCCATTCGCCAGGAGCCCCCCAAGGCTTGCTTCCGGGACCGCCAGGGAAGTCCAAAGGACTTACCTTTACGACAAGATCGTTAGTCTCACCAACCTTTGCCAGATGCGTGACGTCCACAACCGTCCGCTGGAACATTCCTGCGGTGACGGCGGCGGTCTGCCCATTGAGGCGGATTTCGCTGCGGTAGTTGATGCCTTCCGGACGGATGAATATCTTGCGTCCACCCCACTCCTTCGGGAGCGCTACCTTCGTGCGGTATGTGACAGTATAGAACTCCCGGTTGTCTCGAAGATCTGGAATGATGCGAAGGTCGTACTTATTGTTGAGCCCCTTGTACGGATCGGGAACGATTCCGTTCTCCACCAAAGTTGCAAGCACCGTGCCGGGAACTTTTGCCGGCATCCACACACCGGGATTAGAAGCCTGCTCCATCTCCCAAGGTCCGTCAGCCCGCAGAATGCCATCAGCCTCTTGACTCGCCGCCAAAAGCGCCGCCGACACCAACGCCACAGCCACCAACATTGTATTCCGTACAACCATCATTCCGTCACCTTCTCAATATATCTCTACAAACCTGCATCAGCGAAGAATCAAACGAGTTCCACGGCGACACGCGACCCGAAGATAAAGATGCTTCGAAACATTCCGATAAACACGGCAGCGCGGCGGCATGTCTGCCGATAGCTGTTCAAGATACGCAGCGGTAACATCTGCGCCGTTGGCATCAAGAACCGTGAACGGGGAACTGGTTAGCTGATAATCCCGCGATGAAACAATCGTATGCGAACACTTCTCTATCCCGTTGAACTCCAACCGCGCTGAACCATACAACTTAACCTCCACCCGGTCAAACACGACGTCGGAATATCCGTCTTCCGGAAGTTCAAATCGGAGCACCGATCCGTTGTAGAACTGCGCCGGATAGTTGTTGTTCGGATCAATTCTCGCCACTTTCGGGCTTGTGCCCTGAAGGACGAGCATGTTGCCGGCCTCGTCGACATCGCTGGCCGACTTGCCGAATCTCAAGCTGCTTCCCGACTGGGAAACGTAGAGCGTGCCGTTCGAGACGACAACATGGTTGTTCCGGCCGCGAATGGCGAAATCTACCGTTGTCTTGATTGACGAACCCGCACCAACATATATAACATTGCTCCGACAGTTTGTACTCACCTGCATGCTGGATTCCGACAGTTCCGCGCCGTTGACAAGCATCAACGTGTTACCGATTGCCGCGACATCGGTGACCGAACTGCTTTCGTATGCGAAGTAGCATGCCTTGCTTGGGCTGCCGATTGAACAGCCGTCGAGAATGTACGTGTTGTTCGGCCCGCGCCCGAACAGCTTCATTTCGTATTTCGTTCCCCCGATGCTTGAATCTGCGCCTATGATCTTCACCATGTTGTTGGATGACGACGCAGTGTATCCCGCACAGCAGAAATAACAACGTTTGATGGCCGAATTGGAGACAATCAGCTCGTTGAAGCTACCCTGATAGCCGACATAGATACCGTTATACTCTCCCCCATAGTATTCTGAATCGGTAAATTCCAGTCGGTTGTACTCTGCGCCTTCAACATTTCCGATCCTGAGGTCGTATGCGTTCGTAATGGCCGATCCGCCTTTCACCGTCATCACATTGTATTTCGCATTGGCGGCGTTTCCGATTGTAACACCCCGCTTCACCTCCAGCCGAGAAGCGCCGTCGATATGAACAGCATTGCCCGAAGATGAAGAGCCCAATGTAAAAACAGCCGAGCTGCCAGACGATTTGAGGACGCTCCCGCCTGAGACATACATGGCAGAATATGTCTTTTCCTCCGTAGATCCGCCATAGTCAAATGCAAATTCCGTATTTCCCCACAAAAGGGAGGATGCGTCCTTCACGCATATCGTGTTGTTGGTGTAATGCGACGTAGCTACCGCGCCAGGATTGGTCAGGCGATAGGTCTTGGCGTAAAGGCAGGAACCGTTCTGAAGGACCAAGGTGTTGTTGGTGCCCGTTATCCCGTGCATGAAATCGGCATTGGTCACCATGCAGGAGTCGAGCAGAATCGTCCGCCCTCCAACTTCCGTGTTGTAGCCAAAGCGAAAGTCGTGTCCATTGCCCGTTCCCAGATCCCATGTACCACCCTTCAAAATCACCCACGGCGCATTTCGGTTCGCTGCCCTGAACGATTTGACCTTGATCGTATGGTTGCCGTCCGAGAAGTCGAAAAACACCGAGCCGCTATTTGCGTAAAAGTCCAATGCACTGAAGTCGGCGTCCTGAGACAGCGCGTACGACTCGTTGGTAGTGTTTGACTGGAAGTACACGCCCTTTGTCGCCGTTGGCGTGAACGTGCCAAGATCGCAGACTGACGACAACGTCTGGTAGTCCGCCGCCATGCCCACGAACGCAGTCAACGCAATGCTTGCAATGATGGATCTCTTCATTTTATTCTCCTTTCAACTTTTACACTGTCCGCACTGAATCGGAAACCTTCCATTTCGCAGAGCGAAAATCCCTTTCGTTCCGCATTAAACACGAAAAAGAGAGCCTTTCTGCCGTCGATTCCGGCGAGAGACGGGACATTGACCGTCTTCATCACCTGCTTCTCCCTTTCATTTCCGGAAAGTAGAACTTCGCCGAGCTTGATGCCTCCCTCATCGGAGGAAGGCCTAATCGCCCATACTTCGACCGTGGACTTCTCGCCCAACGGCAGAAGCTTGATTTCGAGCTTCAACGATTTGCAACCGTGGGTCTTGCTGAAATTAAAGTATTTGTAGCCCACGACTGAACCTGCCATTATGTTTACCACAGTTCCACGGTTTATCTTTTCATCATACGGATTGGCATTGTCGTATCCCTCTACATAAGAAGCCCTCATGTAGGGTCCGCCAGTAAAATAGCTCATGATTCCTGCAGAATGCCATTCAAACGGATCCAGTCCATCCGTCTCAAAGCCTTCGGACGTGTATTCCGCCTCCGAAATACGCACTCTCCCACCCACGCCATCCTCAACGTCTATATCGACAGGCGCAACCATTGCCTGCCGACCATCTCCTTTGCGTCCGCATTGCCTGTGGTAAAAAACATACCATTTCCCATTAATTTCGCAGATACTGCCGTGGATATTGCCCCAAGGCGACGCCGTAACCACGACCGTGCCGTCCTGCCGATTCTCCCGGGCGCGCCCGTCGATTATGGTTCCACCGTACGTCCATGGACCAAGCGGATTATCGGAATATGCGTACGCAAGCGTATAGGACGAACTATACAGGCCGAATTCCCCATCCTCGGTCTTGCGGCTGTATATGAACACATACTTGCCCTTGACCTTGCGAACAGACGAAGCCTCAAAGAACCGGAACACCCCCGGCTGCTTGCCGCCGCTCACCATGTCCTCGACGACCTTCGTGCCAGGCTTCACGTCCGCCATGGTTTCCGGATCCAGTTCCGCCGCCATCGACCGCCAGAATCCCCAATATCCATAGACGCGCCCGTCGTCATCCACGAAAAGCGCAGGATCCAGGCCCAGACATCCCCTGGTGCGCGTCGGGTCTTTCGCGTCCCAGTTGCAAACCCTGAACGGGCCATCCGGACGATCAGACTTGGCAATCATCGATTTCCTCTTTGACGTCATGTTGTTAGGCACGAGGAAGTACGTCTTCTTCCCGATTGAGTCGGTCTTCAACGCCACATCCGGGGCGAACAAGAGGTCGCCAAGGGACTTCCCGTCAAGCGGATTCCCGTTCGCGTCGGCTACAGAGCGGAATATGACGCCGTCAAATCGCCACTTGTTCAAGTCCTCGACCGGCGCGGACCAGAGAACAAGGTCTCGTCCGCACCACAGAGACTGACGGTTGTCGTGCGAGCCATAGACATAGACACGTTTTCTGCCAGGGTTGTCCGGATCATCAAAAACGTATGGCTCACCGTCTGGGGTGTGCTCCCACAGCGGAAGATACGGATTTGCCGCAAGGAGTATCCCTGCATGCAAAGAGAGGAACAATGCGATCAGGCGCCTGACGCGTCCAGTCAAGTGCTGCAATATATCGCTTTGCATGATCAATAACCCACTCACATTACCTCCATTACGCTACAGACCGCTTCGTTCGACTTTTATCATTCTATAACCATGGCGGTCGATATGGAAACTGTTTGATTTAAGAGTCTCGCCGGTCTCGGCGTCGAAAACCCGTCCTGCCGCGAAACCCAATCCCGACAGATCAAAGGAAACATGCACATCCTCGCCGAGATTGCCGAAGAGGAGCAATGCACTATCGCTCTTTGCAGCGACGGTAAGGCGCACATCTTTCCCATTATGCGTCACAGGTTGAGGCGTTTCATCATAATAAAAATGGATTCTCACATCTGGCCGTCCCCAACCGAAATCATATACCGTATTCCACGCCTTCTCGAACCAATCGCGGTATACTATTCCCTGCTCGTCCAACGTAAAGAAACCGTAGGCGCACATGAGCGCCATCAAAGAGCGCAATTCCCGTCCGCGTCGAGCTTCATCGCCGACACGAGCAGATACGATGACTGCGGGAACCGTGCCAGACTGCAAGCCGCATATTTCCGCAATGGCGTAGCCTTCCGGGAAACGATCTTGCCAATCACCACCCAAGGCTCCACGCTCACAGGCGAGATTTTCTGCGGCGAAACTCATGACCGGCACGACATAACAATCGGTGGTGTGTACCGAAACGTATGGCGACCCCTCGAAATTGCCTCCGTTCAGATGGCAGAGCGTGGCGGTACGCTTTACGATCTCGCGCTGTTCAAGAAGGTCGTTGCCGCCTATCTGGATCGAGCCATCCGGCTTGTGGTACGCCCGTTCTGGATTGACTATGAAGTTGTAGTCGCGGTGGCAACCGAACACGTCATAGTATATACCGTTGTAGCCAAGGTCAAGCGCAGTCTTCGCATCGTACAGCAGCTTGTCTATCCGGCTCTCCGTTCCTCGATCCGATGCTCATCAGCTGCTTTTGGCCGGAGGACGAGATGTACAAGGCGGAGTGGAGCCCCTATGAATGGCCACGTGACAATTACATGAGCGAATACGGCGGCAGAGGTAGAACATGCGGGATTTTGCACCCGTCATCTGACGGTTAATAAGTTGGTCGCGCCGCCAGACAACCGCTACGTTGCGCCCCTTCTCAATAAACCAATCGGCATGTCGATCTGCAAATTCAGTCGCCTTGCGTTCCCAACCACGGTGATTGGATTCCTTTTGGGCAAACGACCACTCCAAAAGCGAACGGTCATTGGCCGGATAGGTATGTACCGGGAAGAGCAACGTTGACATCATAAACCCTCTCGCGGTACACTTCATCGACCGCACAGAATTGGACGGGCATAGATACCCGCTCCACATATCGGTGGTACGTGCACAAAGCCGCCGGTTCTGCGGTTTGACGGGAGTCGGCTGGAAGCCCATGCAGATCGTGACTGGCTTCTCCCACGTGACCGGCTTGTTCACGATGTCGGAATAGAGCGTCGCCGCACCGCCTGACCTCACTATCCTCTGCGGCGGAACGTCACGTTCGAGCGACATCCCCTTCACGCTGTTGACCATCCAGCAGAATCCCTTCGCCGCACCGCCGAACCAGACATAGGGCTGGACGTTCGCCGGATAGAGCTGCTTCATCCATTTTGGCGCATTGGTCGCACTAGACCACACTTCGCCATCACAGGACGGCAGCGAGAAATCCGGCGCCCCGTAGGCTCGACGGTCATTCCGGCAGCAAACATCGAAATACTTCACTATCTCATTCTTCAAAGGCATCTTGACGCGCAGGGAATCAACCTTCATAGGGGATTTTGGCGTAAATTCCATCGTCGCCCAGCAGAAGCCGTCGTAGTCGTAGTCCTGCGTCACCTTGAGCGAAAGATTGCCCTTTTCTGCAGTCACCTCGCGGACGACGCGGTCCTTCTCGGCGGAGACGATGCGCTCGCCTGTCACAACGAAGCGTCCGCCGTTGATTTCCAGTTCCACCGGAGCGGCAAGCATATTCTCGCCAAATGCAAGAACTTCATCCCAAAGGACATTTCCGGGGCGGTAGCCTGTCTGAAGAAACGCGATCTTGCCGTCTTTAACACTGATAGGCTTGAACGGCGGCAGTATGACGCGCTCCGTGCCGAGTTTCTTCCCATGCCAAGGCAAGTCGCGAACCGCGAAGGTGCGCTCGTCTGTGTATTTACGGCCCCGGTCATCAACTGCAACAAAGCGAACGACGTAGTCCTGCACCGGCAGACCGGGCAGCCTTTCGTCGAACAGTTCCGATTTCGGCAGATAAGGCTTGCCCTCAAGTGCTTTCTCCCAATACGTTTTGCCGTCCGCGCCGACAACGCGAATGCCTCCTCTTGCAAGATTCTTCTTACCGTTTGTCTTGTACTGTGCGCGGAAGCGGTTCCCTGCTGAAGGATAGAAACCCGTGTCGAGCGTCGGCAGGCTCTCCGCATCATTCCACTTAAGTCCGCGCGAAATATCCCATCTAATCCGTCGGCGGTAACAGACGGCGCCATTGGCACCAATCTCAATATTCATGTCGTTCACCTTCCCCGGCCATATCGCATATTCCGGATGAACAACGTCCTTGTTCGCGCCTGCGGGAACCGTCTGCCCTCCAAACTCAGTTATCTTGTTGTGAAGCGCACCTTCAACATTCTCCGGATTGTCATCGAGCTTCGCAAATCCAATGCCGCGATGTATGATGCTTTTCGATGCGAGTTTCGCGTCAACGACTGTCGGATTGTCAAATCGGAACAATACGGAATAGCCGCCTTGGGGACGCCAAGCCTCGTGTGGACCAAAATTCACGAATCCGGATATCAAACAGCGCGAGTCGAACACGAGACTCCCCATCTCGCCCTCTGCGGAAGGCAGGTGCCAATAGGCCGTCTCAGGCTCGGAGCTGTAGGCGACGGACATCTGGAGCCCCCACCTCGCGCCGTCCGCCGGCTTCACGGCGCCAAGGGCCGAGAACGGAATGAACATCTCTGTTTCGACACATTCCATGCCGCAGATGTCGATGCCGCGCGGGTGACGCATTGCGGACTTCGCGCCTGGCGGCAGATTCGACGATCCGTCCGCCACGCACACGTAAAACTCCTTGGGCGCGTCGCATCCTTCCGGGAGCATCGAAATCGCCACACGGTCCGCCGCAGTGAATTTCTGTGGGCGCGTCGGTGCGGATGTCCTGGCGGCGAAGTAGATTCCGGCATCCGTGTAGCCGACAAAGAACGAACCGTATCTGACGGACATCAGCTTCGTCGTTCCCGAAATCGGACCGTACTGAACGGAGGAATGCTTCTGCTCGTCTATGGATATCTTGCCGTCAATGACAGGCGCAAACTTCATCGCCGCCATGCGAAGAAGCGTCGCGTCGGAAACCGATGCGCCAGCGGCTGCGAACAGCGTAAATGCCGCAATCGCCGTCAAGACGGCGGCAAAATTTCGAGTGTCATTACTCATCGACAAAAACCCTCCTGAGCGCATTGAGATAGCCATAGCCAAACTTGTCGTCAGGCTCGAGATACGTCCCCTCGGTCCATTCGTTCCATGAATTGACCGTTATCAGCTTCGGCATGTCTGCTGGGACGTTCGCAGCAACCCATTTCCTTGTCTGACGGGCGAAGTCCTCAAAATCTGCGGGGTTCGCGCCATGTACGATGTTACGCCGCTCGCCCTTCGGGTAGCGTGCGTTCGTGTCCCACCCCACCGTTATGTTGGGAAAGTACACGGCGCCCATCTTCTCCGCGGCGGCCTTGGCGGAGTCGGCCGCCTTCATCGACATCTCGCCCCACTGGCGGTACGTCAGCTCCGGCTCTTCTTTCGACTCGAGGCGGGAAGCCGTCTTGTAGCGCCAGTTGTAGATCGACATCGAATCCGCGCCAAGATCGACTTGGCAGCAGTCCGGCTCGTGGGGGAAGTACGCGGAACAGAGAATCTGCAGATGAACGTCCGGGAATCCGGCTTTTTTCGTCTCCGAACGCAAATAGGCGATGCGCCGCTTGGCGACAGCCTCGCCTTCCCATCGAACAAACCCGTCGATATCGTATATCATCAGCACCGGGCAGCCTTTTATCTTGTAGTAGTTGGAGCGCTTGAAATATTGGCCGATCCAGCGTGCTACGATTGTGCGCCAGTCGGCATCGGAAATCTTGGCCTGCCATACGATCTCATTTTTGGCTTTCCCGCCCACACGGTTGTCCCAAAGCCGGTTGACGTCATGGTTGGCGTACATGAGATAGAACTTCATGCGTTCGCTGTTTTTGGCGCCGAGAAAACCTTTGTTGAGAGCATCTTCCAGAAATGGACGCCCTCCATACCAATACCAGTCGTAAATGAAGACGTTCACGCCTGCCGCCGTGGCGGCATCGATTTTCCGGGCTACCGCCACCGGATCGGATTCGTCTTCATATCCCCAAAGCGGCTTCACGCCCTGATAATCGTCGGGCGTGCGCTTTACCGATTCGTACAGATTCTGCCATTCGCCCTTGCCGTCGGCAAAAATGCCAAGCTCCTTCCAGCGCGGCTCGTTGTGGTACGCCGGCCACACGTATGCGGCAACGTCGTATTTCGCTGCAAAAGTGCAAAGCGGCAACGACAGCAGCAAGACTGCGGTGCGTCCTATCAGC
>SUVZ01000121.1 GCA_015061765.1 Lentisphaerota bacterium | reverse complement strand
TCTTAACCCGCTTATAGCCTACGACAGGATTAACAAGATTTACAAGATTACAGTGCGGACGAAATCTTGCCTCCAATAGCGCAGATTCTGCCGTAAGAAAGATAACCCTCAAATCGCCTAACATTACCCCTAATCAAGCCCTTTTGAAGGGTCTGTCCCTCCAAAAAGAAAGAGAAACTATCCAATTAACCGAATATTCACTATCTCTTTTTAACTTATCTCCCTTTTCCGAAGGGATATCCCCTTAAAATACTAAATCAAATAGCATACAGAAACGACCCAAAATTATCGATTTTCCAAGGGTCTTACCCCAGGATGCCACCCCAAGATGTTCATTCTCAGCAAACAGACAGGTGTTATTCAACGATAGCTTCAGCGATTTGAAGCAAGTTGCCGTTTTTGGGCGGAGTCTTCCAGTCTGCGAACGGAGCATTCCGTTCGAGTTCGTCAAGCTTCGCCTCGGCATTTTCAGAATCCGCAAAAAATATCTTCCACCGCTGCGCATAGTATCCGGAAAGCATTCCGGCAAGCTGATGATGCGCATAGTCGTTGAGCCTGGAATTCGGCCGTTCTATCCATGTGGTGAACATGCGGCGCAAAGCCCTCACGCCGCGTGCGCCTGCGCGCTTACGGGCACGGTCCTCCCATGTATCAAGGCGAAATGCGTCGGTACATGCCAAAAGCGAATCCGTCCTTTCGATGATCGCAAGAAATTCCTTCCGCGCCGATTCGTCGTCTTTCATCCTCGGCACAAGCGCACGCGCCCTATCGGAAAGAACCTGACGGAACACATCCGTGAAATCAAAACGGAACGTCTCCAAATCCAAAAGTCCCGGATTGGATTTTGCCGTTTCAAGATAGAGCCGCGCTGCGGCTTCAACATCCTTCGGATCATAGTACAAAGGTCCAGAACTGCTCCATGTCGATGCGCGTTTCACGTCCCACTTCGGACGGGCACAGATCAGAGACTCCGAACAGCCCTCCTGCAGACGGTCAACATTCCATATCGATTTAGATAGCAGCACGAGAGCCTTTTCCATCCGCGAATCACGGATTCCATAGCGGCGGACAGCATAATCCGCAAGCCAGCGTTCAAGCGCCATTTCTCCAACGGCGACGTCATAACGGAAAAACTGATCAGTGAAAAGGTCGTAGAAAACGGGATTGGAATCGAGCCCTTCAGATTCCGATGCGTAACCACGCAAGCTCTTGCCGTTATCGCCCTTCAAATGTCCGCCCATATTGACGAGCGCATTCATCCCGCCGTACATACCCTCGTTCCCGCCGAAGTTGAGCAACTCGCCCCATATCCATGTGATCTTCCCGAACCCGCGCTTGAAAACGCCACTGTTCGCCATGTTCTTGTCGAGAACGATTATGCGGGTTAGGTCGGGGGCAAGACCGTCGAGCAGATCTTGTCTCGGAGCGTCACCCCAGCAGCTGATGCACCAGATTGCGCCCGGTGCGGCAATCTGCTGCTCACGCTGCATTGCCGCCGCAACCTTGGAGCAATCCACATCTTTCGCAACGCCGCCTTCGCTGAAAAGATTGCCTACGAAGAATTTGGGATCGGAAATACCATACACTTCATAAAGTCTCCGGTACCATAGCTTCGCAAGCTTCGAATACGCCGCCGTCGTGGCGTCCAAAAGCACCGGACGCTTCAGTTCCTTCGCCCAAATCCCCTGATCGTAAATTCTCGCGTCAGGCCATTTCGCCCCACAGATTACATTGGTCGAACTGTTTGGCAGAAGCCCAGTAAATCCCTGAAGCATCGGTTCAATGCCGAGAGAGCGCATCTCTTTGACAATCCAGCGGCCAAGCGCCGCCTCTTCATCAATGCGCTCCGGCGGGAATGGCGCACCGACGCCTTCCATCACTCCGCAATTAACCCAGGACTGCGCCGTTTCGTCAGGAATAAAGGCCGCTATCTGCTCTTCCGAAAAACCTGCATCACGCATGAAAAGCTGCCACACCTTCATGTTTCCGGTGGGCACCAGCGCCGAATTGAAGCCGGAGAGCGCAAGCCTGTCGATGTTGGCCCGCCATTCATTCTTTCCGTAGAACGCAAACGAATACGAGAATACACAGTAGTTGTATGCATGAAGATGCGGAAGCACCGTTTTAACCTTAAGCGGTTTCTCCGGCAGCGGCCACCTTTCGGGCACCCTGTTCCCGCAACGGCTCCAGTGCCCTTTCGCAATTTCACGAATGTACCGGCCAACCGCCGCCGCTGCTCGGTTCTCATCCGTTGCCCTAACGAGGATCTTTCCCTGTGCCGCCGACACCTCGGCCATAGGCTCATCGGCAAGCATGCGTTCGAATGTGAATTTCTCCGCAACCTCTTCCCCGGCAAACCGCACCAGCACACCGCGGGCGACAGGAAACGCCCCGTCACTTCCACCTATCTTCTGCATCATGGCGTTGGCCGTCGACACACTGGCTCCGCAGAACGCCGCCGCAAAAATCAACCTGAATGAAACCTTCATCTTCTATCCTCCTTTAACTACCTTTTACCATCACTTCTGGAGATAATATCTCTGCTGAGCATGCGGCCAACCGCTATAGCTCGCTTCCATATCGCAAAAATGCGCCAACTCCAGCACGTTATCCGCCTCTATCGAAGCCCGATATTCAACAAGATTCTTGAATGCCGCCTTGAACACCGCCGCATCTCCGGTCTTCTGAGCGACGCGCGTACGATATGTGTACAGCCCATCCTTCAAACCTTTACGGAGAAATTCCACACGCGCCTTCTCCTGTCCCGCGACTTTTGCACTTGCAGACACCAACAACGCATCGGCGGCGGCAAACCATTCTTCAGAATAGAGATCGGCGGCAGTGAGAGCGAAAGTCGGCCCGCTGCCGCCAACACCCCCGTGCACGGTGCGGTTGCGCTTGCCGATTTCAGCCCATTCATCCTTGGAGAACCTGTCATTCAACGCTTCAAGCATCTCACAGTATTCACGCACCTGCTCAGCCGCCGCGCCGAATGCAGAATAGAATTCCGCAGACATTTTCCCGTAGGTGGCATCTGGTTCACGGAGAACGCGCGCCGCCACATAGTTTTTCATCGCCTGTGCGCTCCACGCTCCGTTGAGCGAATCCTGGTCGATTGCAATCATCCCGTGTGCATACGCGAAGTTCATGTCATCTGCCATGCGTTTCGCCGATGAATACGGCATATTGCCGCCGTTATGCATGTAGTTTGGACGGTAGAACATCTGAGTGGCGCCCATTTTATTCCATCCTGCCCATGCTTTTCGGAACACCTCACTGCTCTCTTTTGCGTACGGGAATGAAATGGCCGGCACATATGAAATGACTACACCATCGGAGACTCGAACTTCCTTGGGAGGTTCACGATAATTCACATAGGCGTAAGCGCAGACTTCCGCCAACGGATGCACAGCCCGGGCCTTTTCAAGAACGGCATTGTAAAACCGGACATATCTGTCCGTGACGGAAGGCGGATTGTGTCCACGGGCCAACTCCCCTTCACCTTCCCACACAATCTTGCACATGGCAAACCGGTCTTTGGTTGTAACATCCTTTATTGCACCCGACCAGTATGGCGACTTGTCAAAAAGCGGATCTGCGGCATCCCACGAACGGCATTTCGAGCAGATGCAAAACGCAGCAGAATCGTTTTCGCAGCAATTAATGTAGGGAGGCTGAACATTCAGAGCAAATCGCCCCTTGTTGCTTTGAGTCCATCCAGCAACTATGATGTCATGAACCTCGGGATTGGCGACACAAAGCGGATAGTATTTGTTTATGTCATCTTCGGCATCCGTGCCGGCAAAACGCCCACGGAGCCCTGTCGGCTGCATCGCAAACACTTCCGGACGGTCTTTGAAGCGCTTGTGCCAGTCGGTAAAGGCATGACCAAACATGAAATCACGTCGCGAACCTGTACGGTTACGGGTAAGCCACAGCCGCTTCGCCTCCATTGCCCGACGGGCGTTCACCGGATGTTTCCAACCCCATAATCTGTTGGCAATGGAAATGCGTCTCGATCCTTCAAGATCTCCACGCAGCATACGCTTCAGAAGCGGTTCCCGTCCTCGCCTCTCCACCCCATCCATCAATGGAATCGCCTTTCGAGGAATCACCTCACCTAATTCCCCCGGCCAAATCCATCTAACCCCCATCTCTTTTTCAAGAAAATCATAAACGGCATACAGCGTACCGCCGCCAGCAAGTCCATACGATCTCTTGTATCCGGACGTGCTCACACGTTTGTCAAGATCCCGCTGTTCACCACCAACAAGATACACATCGCCATTGACGCCTTTAACCAAGCGTTCCTCGGCAAGGAAATCGGCATAACGGCACCCCGCATTTGTCAAAGCGTTCACATTGCCGACATAGAACCTATTCCCACCTTCATCAGCCTTGGACTCAGGCAGGACCGGCACGATCTTATTCGTTGCTTTTTCAAGATGGTACTGCAATTCCTTGGCTGCAAATCCTTCGCTGAACGTCGGCCGTTCCGGCAACACAATGACCACACCTCTATATTCCTTCGCCAGAAGCGCGACATTTACAGCCAGAACTGAAATTGCAATTGCATATTTTATACCCATCACCATTCTCCTTTATCTGATGACCATTCTCAAACCCATTGGAGGAAGTGCACGGAGCAAAATATGATGAGGATGTGTTGCATCATCATTCTTAACTACATACTTGAGACTGCACCGTGGAAGCGGCATTGCTTCACTTTGCGCTTGCAGCCATTGGGCAAGCAGTGCTTCAACATTATCCCATTTTGGAAGCAGTTTGAACTTCATGAGCGTAAGCACACCGCCACCCGCCGCCAAATAATCCTCGCAATCAACCCTGATTGACGCCGTGTTATCGAAAAGGAGCCGAAGTCCCTCAAACGGGACATACCCTTCGGCATATCCCTGCGCTGGAATTTCAAACTTGAGTATCGAATCCTGTTCCAGATAGCAATTCCCTGCTGCTTCAATTTTTGGTGTAGTTCCTGAAATCACTACCTTTGCTCCGCTTGGCGTATATTTAGCATTGCTGTGCTCGTATCCGATACCCATACCTTCTGAGGCGTCAGTCAGGCGTAAAGTTCCATTTTTCACCACCAAAGTATTTCCAGATCCTGCAATATAAAATCTACTCGCAGTCATGTCGCCGCCATCAAGAATCTCAACGACGTTATCCAGACATTGATTGGCAAAATCGGTATGCCCCAGGAAAAACTGCGTTGACCATTCAAGACTCGCATTGTTGCACACGCGAATTGTACAGTTGGAGGTCGTCTGCATCATCTTTTTTGTATATGCACCGTTACCGTTCTTCCACATAAAGCCGTCATCGATCAGCAAAGTATGGCCAATTGGCGAGGTTCCGAAAAGCATCACAGGGTTTTTCATGAAACTTGGCAGATTTCCGTTACCACCTCCAAATCGCACCGTACCGTATCTGCCATAATAGAATGGATGAAATTCACCATTGCACTCGAACTGTACATTCTGAAAATCCAAATAAGCCGACTGACAGCTATTTGTGAAAGCACTTACCGATATGATCGAATTTGTCGCAGCAATTCCACTTTTTGAACCCCTGGCTGCACCATCTTTGAGCCAAATGAAACCGTCCACATCAAGAGCGGCATTATTCAACACCAGACGATTGTCATTTCCTTTGGAACTGTTAATAAGGAAACTGGCACAGCGAATGGTCGCACCATCGCAAACCTTGATATAGTTACCACTTGTTTTATATCCCAAAAAAACATTCTTGGCTTCTATAAGTGAACCTTCTCCCGATACCGTTGTGTGACAGTTCAGCACATCGGTTACTGTTCCACCAGTATCGGTATAAAAATTATTCTTAACAATGATTTTGGAGCCATCGTTTATATCAACAGTGCCGGAAAAGTTTTTATTTCCGACCCTAAATTCATTGCAGAAGATGCTGGAACCATTTTTCAGCGAAAGATGCGCGCTGGACTGTGACCACATCGTTGCCCAGCATGTCGAAATATTCGTCAACACGCATGAATCCCTCAACTCAAAAGTGTTGTGACTGTCTATTCCCAACCACTCACCCCCATTCAAATTCCAATGTCCCCCTTTCAATGTGATATGACGACCTGTTTCGTTTGCCGACGTATAAGTATACAAAGCATTTTTATTAGTCGTAAAATTGACATCCCGGCCAGTTGCATCAACAAGAAACAGACCGCTCCCACCTGTAAAACGGATGTTTCCAAATGTGACATCTTGAGTGATCTTGTATTCATCCGAAGGCTGGGAGATGTCGATACTGTCAGCTTCACCGGGTATGGCAACACCAATGGGCAATATTCCATTCCACGCTTCTGCACTTGAAATATCACCCCCGACAGACGGGAACGCATAATTTGCGCCGGACACTCTCACTGTTGCGCAACAACTGGCCACAACTACGCCAACGCAGAACATTTCTTTACTAATCGCATGCATCATCTTCTATCCTCCTTATTGCACCATAAATTTGACAGTTGCCGCTTTAAGACCATCCGAAGTTACATGGAGTGTTCCCATGCCACTGCGTAACGCCTCGACAAGCACAACAAGCCGTCCACCAAACGCTTTCATGGAAGGCTTGGAAAAACGCTCGATCGATGTCGGATCGCCGTTGCAGACGGCGCGAAACGCCACGGCACCTTCCGTATCAAACCGTAGGCGGCAATCTGCGTCCGGACACAGGTTACCATCTTCGTCAACCACATCAACCGTAACAAAAGCAAGATCCGGCGTATCGCCTGATGACGGTGCCGTAAGCACCACCCTATCCGCCGATACGGCAAGCTCAGAGGGCTTTCCAGCAGTATGGATAACTCTTTCGCCGGACACCTTGCCGTTCGCATCGTATGCGACAACTTTCAATTCGCCTGGCTGATACACAACATCATTCCAGCGCAAGCGGTAGCGGTCAAGACGCGACTTCGGATCTTTCGTCTTCCGCCCCTGCGACCTGCCGTTCACGAAAAGCTCCGCCGAAGGATACGACGTGTAGCAGTACACGGGAGTGACTTTGCCTTCACGTCCGGGGCACGTCCAATGCGGCAGGATGTGAACGGTAGGAGAGGCCTCGTTCCATCTGCTGCGGTACAGCCAATATCGATCCTTCGGAAGGCCCGCAAGATCGAATATGCCGAAATAGGCCGAGCGCGACGGCCAATACTCCTTGTACGGCGTAGGCTCGCCAAGGTAGTCGAAGCCCGTCCAGACAAATTCACCAATCGTCCAAGGATTGTCGTCCTGAATGGCGAAATCATCATCCGGCAGATTGCTCCACGAACAGCATCCAAGGTCATACGAGCAGCACTGCCCGTCATCCCATGTCGCATTCTTCGTCTCTGTGACGGGAAACTTATACACACCTCTGCTTGAAACGGTTGAAGCAGTCTCTGAGCCGAGCACTATGCGATGGCGGGAATTGGTCCAGGCCTCCTGATAGAACTGAAGACGGTAGTTCAGTCCCGGAACATCCATTGCCGATACAAAACCGTTATCGATCGCTGGCCTCAGACGATCCAACCCCTGCGTCACCGGACGCGTATGGTCGAAGCGATGACAAAGCGCCTGCATCTCCCTGCACAGCCCGATGGATGCCGGATCCGACTGTTCATTGATCTCATTCCCTATCGACCACATCACAACGGATGGATGGTTGCGGAAGAAGCGGACAAGCGTTTCAAGATCTTGCCTCCAGCATCTGTCGAAGACAAGATTATAGCCGTTCTTGCATTTTGGCTTGCGCCATTCATCGAACGACTCCGCCATCACCATCATCCCCTCTTCGTCACAGATGTCCATCTGCCACCTGCATGGCATGTTGTGGGCGGTACGGATCGAATCGCAGCCCATCTCCTTGAGCAGACGTATCTGCCGACGGAATGCCGATTTGTTGAACGCCGTCCCGATCGGCCCCAGATCATGGTGCAGACATACACCCTTGAACTTACGCTTTACGCCGTTGAGTCTAAAGCATCCGTCCGTCCAGGAAACGGTCCGAATCCCGTACCGGATTCCTTCAGGTTCAAGCTTGTACAGATGCGGAGTTTCAGGAGTCCACAACCTAGGGTTCTCGACCACAAAACCGCGCTCGCCGTCTGCGCTCCTGACGCGCATATAGGCCTTGCCGTTCTCAATGCGCTCAGTCCACACAAACACATCTTCGTTTCTGGACCTCGGATCTACGCGCAACCAAACCGGACGGTAGAGGCCCGCACCCGGATACCACCTTGAACTGAGAGGCTTGTTTTGCAGGCGGACGGTTATCAGCTGTTTGCGCTTGATCGGTATCTTCACGACAAATGGAACATACCCCGATTCACATCCTCCAATTTTCTCGCCATCGGAATACACGGTAGGATTGGACATCGCGCCATCAAACACAAGTTCCGCTTCTTTTGCGTTTTCTGGGAGCGAAACAAGTCTGCGATACCAGCCTTCTCCCACCCATGGCAAACCGCCGGTGCGCCCGGTATGGTCGCGGGCGATGCGTTCTCCATCCTGGACAATCATCACATGCTGCAGATCGTTCGTGCGATTGAATTCGCCGGTAATTGCCCAATCGTGAGGAATTCTCACGCGCTCCCAAGACTTTCCATCCCGAGAAAACTCCCACCCTTCCAACAGCATCGACGATCCGTTGCATATATAAGAGAACAAAGCCACGCCTGCTGTGCACATCATGCACAACATGTTTTTTCCTAAGGCAGTGACTTTCATGCAGCTATTCTCCAGATTTTTTCAAATAAAGAAAGGGCAACATTATATATTTGAGGTTTATTTTGCGCTATTATACCAAAGTATAATCGCGAGCTATTGACATCATATGATACATCAAATATCATATCCATAAATGTTTTTCCACCTAAAAGAAATAGCATCCACCTGCCTTTTTGCAATATTGACGGCGCTATCCTACCCATCCGCCGCCAATGCCGGGATGCCGTTGCCGATTCGTCCCATGGCCGTTGAAAACATCGGTACGTTCTGCTGTACGGGCACCGTCACCACTACCAACAACAAAAAGGATTTTGCCATTGAGGATAAGGAAGGACGGCACCATTACCTGTTCTCATGCAAGTCTTTCGGAGTCTACCGCGGGGATCGAGTGGCCGCATCTGGCGAATTGGTACGACATGACAACGGCGACATACACGAAAGCGTACGCCAGGTCGTACATCTCGGCAAAGGTTCACTCCCTCCACCGGAGAAAACTACCATTGCTGAACTTGTAAAGCGCGACTCCATCAGTAATACTGTGATCGTTGAAGGAACTCTTGTTCTCATCCGCAGAGATGAAATCGACGCTTCATTCATCCAGTTTTTCGTTAAGGACGGTGCTTCAATATTGTGTGCGTCGCTGACAATCGGCACAAACAATCTTTCGACCACATCCATACCCCTTGGCGCACGTGTCCGGCTGACCGGGAACATGC
>SUVZ01000120.1 GCA_015061765.1 Lentisphaerota bacterium | reverse complement strand
ACCGGTATCACTGCGGTGCGGTCAACTGCACCCCATTTCCTGCCGGTGTCAGAAATCCTGCAGCGAGTGGAACCGCACCCATCTTCACCGATATCCTGAATCAAACCAAGGCGTACGGTATTAGTGACTCCATTGTCAAAGGCCATCGAAAACTCGTACACGTTTTCGGTTGATGAAGAGACGGCGGGTGGCAGAACGACCTCCACCGAATCAGCGGCAATATCCTTGTACATGCGGTGGAATCCGATGCCGGTCACCGTGAGTTCTGCGGAAGATGCTCCTTCCGGATAGACGACCGGCAGCTCCATCACATTATTCGTGGCCGTATGCCAGAAGGAACTCTTCTCTGGTTCAAAATTAAGAAAAATGCTTCCTGATCTTACACCGGCAAAAGCGGTATACGCAGCAAGAAATGAAACAATGAAGCACCCAAACAGAACGGATTTCTTTTTTAAATCCGAAATACCGGCTCGGGCTATGGTGGTGCATTTTCTTTTCATGACTGGAATCTACTGCCATCCCAAACGAGACAGATCCTTTCTCTGATTGGATGGTATAGTATCACAACCCGATCTTCCATGTCAATCCAAGAACTGTCGTTATCTGCAATAAATCACCCCCCCCCCTAATTTTTGAAGTTTTATCACTTTTGACTGAAAACCGGGATACGGGCTACTCTATTCGGTACATTTGACCGTTCACAGGCAAAACAAAAGACTCTGCGACCGCTTTGCCTGTGTCGCATCGGTTGGGAAAGGAACTAATGGCCGGAACGGCGAGGGATCAGACTGGCGAGGCGCGCACAATCGCCTCATACTCGTCCCTCTGCGCCTCCATAGACTCGACCATCTTGAACTGTGTGCGGCAACGCACAAGGTTATGGTCGGCATAGGCGGTGCGGAAGTAGGTGTCGCCGGCGAGATAATCCGCCAGGAAGCGGATTCCGATGGTGAACGTGATGAGTCTTCCTGAAAAGGCGAGATTCTCCCTCTCGGCCTCCGTGAGGAACTTAGCCTCTGAAAGATAGCCCTTCACAAGCGCCTCGAAGTACTCCTTGCGGGAAAACACCTTGGAGAGATCCTTTTCGTCCTCTGCAGCGGCAGCGGTGGATGTGCGCACCATATCGCCGAAGTCATATAGGGCGCATCCAGGCATGACGGTGTCCAGATCAATGACGGCAACACCTTCACTCGTGGCCTCATCAAGCATAACGTTGTTGATCTTTGTATCGTTGTGCGTGATGCGCTCGGGTATCTCGCCCTTCTCCATCATCCTCACGATCCGTCCTGCCTCTTCACGGTGCGCATCGACGAACGCAAGCTCTGCGGACACCGAAGCCTTGCGGCCCATTTTGTCCTCTGCAGCGGCAATGTCGAGCTGCTCGAGACGGGAAAGCGTGTTGTGGAAGTTGGGGATTGTCTCGAAAAGGCGCGGCGCCGGGAGATCGGCAAGGGCGTTCTGGAAACCGGCGAAAGCCTGTGCAGCCTTGCGTGCCTGATCTGCGTTCTCGATGAGGTCGATAGTCTTCGCACCTGTGATGAACACATACATGCGCCACCATCCCCCCTCGGGGCCGCGGGCGACAGGCTGTCCATCGCGCGCGGGAATCACGGTAAGCGTGCGGCGCGTGGCATCGGTGGCGCCGGCGAATTTTCCGCGGATGTGGTTTGTGACGCGGGCAATGTTCTCCATCACGCGGTCGGGACGGGTGAAAATGCTGTCGTTTATGCGCTGAAGCACATACGACACCGAAACGCCTCCGAGCGACAGATCGACCTTGAAGGTGTCGTTGATGTGTCCGGAGCCGTAACGGTTCACGGCTACGATGTCGCCGTAAACCTGGAACAGAGCAATGATCTCACGAAGTTGCTCGTTGGTGAAATTTCTGCTGCTCATGCAAGCCTCACTTCTTCACGACGGGAATCTGAGCGGCAGCCACAGACTGGCCGAGACGACGGGCCTTCTCATCGGGCATGAACACGTCGACCTCCTCCGCAATCTCCGGCGCAATGGCCTCGAGACCCATTCTGGCGGTCTCAAGGATGATGTCGCCACCAAGACCGGAAGTCACGCGTCCGAGGATCATGAGGTTTTGGAAGTCGTAGAACTCACGGTACCAGCAGACTGCGTTAGCGAGGTAGCGGCCGATCATGAGATAAACCTTGAGGGCCTTCGTATCGTGCTTCTCCATGGCCTCCTGAACGACCTTGAGCCGTTCGGGGAGCTTCATGGACTTCGGGAACTTGAAGCCGTACTTGCATGCAAGGTGGTTGACAGCCTGCTGCGAGAAGTACATTGCACCGACCCCTGCGTCACCGCTCCACTCGTCGCATGCGGAGTCGGGATTGAGATCGACAGGCGCGAAGGCGAGTTCGGAGATGCGGCCCGTAAGTGCACCCTTCGGGTTAATGTAGCCCACGGCCTCGGAAGAACCCATGGCAACTCCGAGAATGCCGCTCTTCTTCATCGTAATCGCACCGGCAAGGGCAGTGACATCGCCGTCATTGTAGACCTCGAACGGAACCTGCCACTCCTCCTCGATGCGGGTGAAAAGATTGCGCGCCTCATCCTTCTTCTTGGGATTCTTCTCGAGAATTGCGCGAAGGAGCGAAGCCGGGCCAAGACGCTTGCCAACAAGCGTTCCGGCCGTTGATCCGCCGATCGCGTCCACTTTGCCGCCGAGCGCCTGCGCCGCAGCCTCAAGGCCTTCGGAAAGCTTCGTGTAGTGGTATTCGGGGTCGGGCTGGTTGCGCGGATCCCACGGAAACTCCTTGGAGAACACGACCTTGCCGCTCTTGAGCGCGGATATCTTGAAGTCGGACGCGCCAAGGTCGAAGCCTATGCGGTTGCCGTTGGTGTTGTTTTTGACGATCACCTCGCGCTCGTTCGTGACGGGCATCTTCTTGAAGGGCACGATCACGACCTCGAACGGCTTGCCGTAGAGATCCTTGAAGAAGTTGTAGTCGAACTTGCGCGCACCCTTCGCAGTGTAGTCCTTGGCGATGGGCTTTACGATCCAGTCCGGACCTGAAAGATAAAGTTTCCAGCCGCCTGCCGCCCAGAGAACAAACTTCACGCAGCGCTCGACGAGACGCACGACAAAGGGACGGGCCGCAGACTGTATGTTGCGGGGAAGATACACATCATAGCGATACACATGGCCATCCTCTCGCTCCCACGCGATGCCCACGACCTCGGGCTTCGCGCCCGCATTCATACGCAGATAGTCCAGAGCCTCTGCCGGAGCGTGAAAGCTGTCGTCTACAGTTCCGCAGCATTCGCATTTGCACTTCTTAGCCATGTTGTTCTCCTGTTGTTTTCTTTTCTTGTTTAAGTGTTTGAAGATTTGAACCAAATATGGTGCGTATGATACACGAAACCACTGCCAATTTCAACATCCTAGTCTCCCCGTCTCACCCGGAATAACGGGCGCGATGTCAGAATTCATCATCACTGTGCACCGACACGACAATGCCCAACAGGTCCTTGAGGGACGCAAGCTCCTTTGGTTCGCCAATCGCCTCGACGATATCTCCGATCTCAAAACACCAGTCCGCGCCAGGGTTTGAATGTCGCCTGCCGTTTCTGGTGACGGAAACGACGCTTGCGCCGGTCTTCGCCCGGACATCAAGCGCCTTCAGCGTAAGTCCGATCGCAGGAGACGAATCCGGAAGCGTCGCCTTGAGAAACCTATCTTCCGGAAGCGAAAAAGTGAGAGGCTTGGGTTTCGCAGCCATCCTTGCCTCGGCCTCAAGAGCCTCATTGAACTGCATGCCGGCCGCACTGACAGCCGGCCAGAGATACCGGACAGCAAGAGGGATGGTCACGGCCAGGACGATGGCTATGCCAATGCGGACGCACGTCTCCTCCGGCATGAGATTGATGTCCACCATGACAATCTCGGCTACAGTCACGAATGACACCGCCAGCAGCGTACTGCTTCGCGCCATGCGGCGCACTGCCCTGCGCCATTTCTTGCCGCCGCCACTCTTCACGCCTGCAAGAAGAAGATCGCCCACATCCTCGCCAAGATGGCGCCCTGCCGTCCAGACGGGCTTCAGCAGCGCAAGAAAGATCAGATTCAACGCAAGCGCAAAAAATGCCTTCTTGTGTTCGTCGAAAAACATCGAGAAACGAGACCAGTCGTATCCGTTCAGCATGGATGCAATGACCGAAAACGCAAACATCATGACCCAGTATACCCCCAAATGCAGCAGATGGCGATGCACGCGTGAAGATATCTCGCCTGGCACGGACGCTTCGCGGATTCGGGCAAGCCATACATTATACTGCGCAATCAACCCTTTGACGCGGTCAGGCACCTTGCGCTCCACGAAATCGCCGACAGGATCGGACATGCGGAGCATGAACGGATTGAAGCATGTCGTGACGAGAGACACCCCGACGACTATCTGGTACATGGAACTTGCCGAATCACCGGTAGCCGCAATGTAGAGCAACGCCACCATGTATGCGAACTCGCCGATCTGCGCCAACCCAAAAGCCGTCTGGACCGATGTCTTGAGATTCTGTCCGGTCAACATGGACATCGTAAAGCAGTTTGTGCCTTTCCCGATCATAACCACAAGCGACAGCAGGAGAATCGTACCGGCGTTGGACAGGCACACCTGCGGATTCACAAGACAGCCGATCGTAATGAAAAATACGGCGGCGAACATGCTTCTGAGCGGGTCTGCGAGCTTCAGAAGCCGGTTTCGGGCCATTGAAGACGATCCCAGGACACCCATGAGAAACGCACCGAGGGCCAGCGAGAATTCCAATCTGTACGCCACCCATGACACGAAGAAGCAGCACCCAAGAAGCGTAAGCAGAAGAGCCTCATCGCTCCCGTTCTTGGCTACGGTGTTCAACAATCTTGGCACCATGATCATACCAAGCACCACAGTGCATACGAAGAAGACCGCAAGCGCACCGAGCGACACCCCTACCGCGCCAAAGGAAAGCCCGTCTCCGTTCGCGACACCGGTGATGAGTGCAATCACGCCTACGCATATGATATCTTCAAGTATCGACGTGGAGATGACATATTTCACGAATGGACGTTTGGACCATTTCATCTCGTCTATCGTTTTCGCGAGCAGAGTCGTCGCAGAGTCGCATATCGCCGCGCCTAGGAACAGCGACTGTACCGATGTCCATCCGAATATGCGCCGTCCCACCGTGTATCCGATCCAGATCATCACAATCGTATCGACAAACGCCATCGGGCCGGAAACTCCCCGCACTTTCTTCATTGCGCCGGCAGAGAACTCAAGACCGAGCGTCAGCATGAGGAATACGATGCCAAGCTGTCCAATTGTCTGAATCGATCCCTCATCGGCGAGAAAGCTGCCGCCCCAGGTATGTTGGCTCATCAGGACACCTGCAAACAGGTATCCTATCACTTTGGGCCATTTCAGTTTCTCGAAGATGATCGCAACCAGACCGGCCACGGCCATCAGCATGGCCAAGTCCTGGAAAAAGGAACCTTCCGTCATTGCGAGACCATCCGATGGACGATCACTTTCGTCCAAACGGCTTTGGCTGCGTATAGCGGTTGATGAGAGGCGTAACGGCGTTCATGATCAGAATCGCGAACGACACGCCTTCCGGATATCCGCCGCCGGAGCGGATGCACATGGTGAGCAGACCGCAGCCGACCCCGAAAACGATCTTGCCCTTCGCCGTAATGGGCGATGTGACATAGTCCGTGGCCATGAAGCACGCACCGATGATTGCACCGCCCGAAAGCACGTGCAGGATCGGCGGCACCCCGCCCTTGAAGAGAGCGAACACAAACATCGTGGCGAGGAACGACACCGGGATGTGCCATGTGATGACCCTGCGGATGATGAGGTACGCCGCTCCGATCAGAAGCGCGATCGCGCACGTCTCGCCGATGCAGCCGCCGATGTTTCCGAGAAGGAAACTCTTTAGCGAGGTCAGCTGCGAGACATCGCCCTTCTTGATGAACGCAAGCGGCGTCGCACATGTGACGGCATCGACGGAAGTCGCGCCCGTGACAGATTCGTAGCCGACGGGATTGCTCCATGTCGTCATTGCACCCGTGAACGATATGAGCATGAACGCTCGCGCCGAGAGAGCTGGGTTGAACGGATTGTACCCCAATCCGCCGAACACCTGCTTCGCCACGGCTATTGCGAACACGCTGCCCGTCACTGCCATCCAAAGCGGAAGGTCCGGCGGCAGATTGAGCGCGAGGAGAAGTCCCGTAAGGACGGCCGAGAGGTCTCCGATCGAATTGTCTCGCTTCATCAGGAGACGGCACACTGCCTCTGTCACGACAGATGCGGCGATGCACACCGCCATAAGCCAGACGGAACGCATCCCGAAGAACCATACGGAGCAGCCCGCGGCCGGCAAAAGCGCGATTATCACGTCGCGCATCATGGAGCTCACGCTGTTCCTGGCGTGTGCGTGCGGTGAACTGGAAAGGATCAACTTCATCTGATCAGCTCCTCTTCTCTGACGCGGCGGCGGCCGCGGCCTTTTCTCTGGCGATTCTTGTGCGGATGGACGCCTTTGCGCGGCGGCAGTTCTGCGTTATGTCGCGGTATGCGGGACAGCTGAACGAGCACGCCCCGCATTCGATGCAGTTCATCACGCCGTACCTCTCCGCAAACGCGATGTCGTCCGACTCGACGGCGCACGAGATCGCCGCCGGATTGAGATTCATCGGACACGCCCTCAGGCACGTTCCGCAGTTGATGCAGGCGTGGGACGAATACTGGAAAACGCTCTTTTCCGTAAGCAGCGTGAGGCCGGACGTCGTCTTCGTCGTGGATATGCCCATGTCCGCGACGTTGAAGCCCATCATCGGACCGCCCGAAAGCACCTTGCGCACATTGTCCTTCGCGCCTCCGGCGAACGCTATCATGTCCTCATAGCGCGTTCCGCACGGGGCGAGCACGTTCTTGGGCCTGTTGACGCCGTCGCCCGTAACGGTGGTTACGCGCTCGATGAGCGGCTTGCCGAGCGTCACCGCATCCGCGATTGCGGCCACCGTGCCGATGTTCTCAACGACACATCCGACAGCTATCGGAAGCCCGCCCTCGGGAACGATGCGCTTCACCGTCGCGTAAATCTGATGCTTTTCGCTGCCCTGCGGGTAGAGAACCGGCAGAACCACGATCTCGACATTGCCTTCAATGTCGGCGAACGCCTTCTCCATGGCTGCGATGGCCTCTGGCTTGTTCGCCTCGATCGCGATGCGCACGGCAGGTCCGTTCAGGACCTTGCGCATGATCTCAACGCCGGTGCGCACGCGGTCTGCATGCTCCAGCATCACGCGGAAGTCCGCCGTAAGATAGGGCTCGCACTCGGCGCCGTTCAGGATGAGATACTCGCAATGCTTGTCCGGCGGCGGACTGAGCTTGACCGAAGACGGGAACCCCGCGCCGCCCATGCCGCAGATGCCGGCGCCCTCGACGCGCTTGAGAAGATCCTCCCTTGCGGCGCTCTTCCAGTCCAGCGGCGGCATGTACATCGTCTCGTCGCTGGCCTCGGTCTCGAGCACGACCGCGTTCGCATAGCCGCCGGCCGCGCCCTGCTTCAGTTCGACGGACTTGACCGTGCCGCATGCGCTCGCATGGACGTTCGCCGAGATGAACCCGCCCTTCTCGCCTATGAGCTGCCCCTTGACGACCTTGTCGCCCGGCTTCACCAGACACTTGGCCGGCGCCCCGAGATGCTGGCTCATGGAGATGACGAGCGTACCGGGAAGCGGGATTGACTCTATGGCCTTGTCGCGCGCAAGATCCTTGTGGTATTCTGGATGGACTCCGCCGTGGAACTTGAAGGATGACTTTACCGTTTTCATTTTTATGCCTCCCGTTTCATCCATCAATGACCGGATTCGAAATGGGCATCCTCGACGATGCACTTCGCGGGGCACTTCGCGACCAGCGATGCGTCAGTCGGGTAGTTTTCGTAGTTGACCTTCGCAAGGAAGCCGTCAAACGTGAAGTGGCCCGCCTCTTTGCCGCCGGAATGCCTCTCGCAGAGATGGCAGCCCATGCATCCGACCTGACAGACCTTGCGCACGTCCGGACCACGGAGCGGATTGTTGCAGAGCACATGCACCGTGGCCTTCGCGGGGACCAGCTCGATCACGCGGCGCGGACACACGTTCACGCACTTGCCGCAGCCAATGCAAAGACGCTTGTCGACCTTCGCAAGTCCATCGACGATCGAGATGGCATGCTTGGGGCAGACGTTCGCGCAGGCGCCGTAGCCGAGGCAGCCGAAGCGGCAGCCCTTGTCTCCACCGGCGACCGCGGCGGCGGACGCGCAATCTGCGATGCCGTTGTAGTCGCCGACGCGGATTGCGTTCGAGCGGGTTCCGCAGCAGTGGACGATCGCCACGCGCTTATCCGTGGCCGTGGCGGCGACGCCCAGAATCTTCGCTATCTCGGCGGCGCACTTCTCGTCGGCGGCAGAGCATGAACCGTTCGCCGCCGTGCCCGCGACAAGCGCACGGGCATAGCCGTCGCAGCCGGGGAATCCGCATCCGCCGCAGTTCGCGCCGGGCAATGCCGCAGTGATGAGACCAATGCGAGGATCTTCCTGCACGGAGAGATACCTGTCAGCAATGGCAAGGGCGAGTGCAGCAATCGCACCCACGCCAGCCACAACTCCTACCGCAATCAAAACAGCCGTCATTCCTGTTCCTTTCAACTTTCAGCTATCAACTGTTACCTGCCGACTACCAACCGACAACCATCGACCCGTCAGTACGGTGTCTTTACGAGACCGCTGAAGCCCATGAAGGCAAGGCTCAGAAGACCTGCCGTCACGAGGGCCAGGGCGATACCGCGGAAGCAACGGGGCGGATCTGCATGCGCCAACTTCTCGCGGATGCCGGAGAAAATGACGAGCGCAAGCCCGAAGCCGATTGCGGCGGCGAAGGAGAAAAGCACGCTTTCGAAGAAAGGCGTGTTGTTCTTCGTGTTGAGCTCGGCAACGCCAAGCACCGCGCAGTTCGTCGTGATCAGCGGAAGGAAGATGCCTAGCGCAGAATGGAGAGGAGGGAGGAACCGCTTCATCGCAATGTCGATGAACTGCACAAGCGCGGCAATGACGAGGATGAACACAAGCGTATGTATGTATCCGAGCCCGAACGGCTGAAGCAGACAGCGATCCAGCAGCCATGTCACGGCGGCGGCAATCGTCATGACGAACACGACCGCGCCGGACATGCCGAGCGCAGTCTCCGTCTTCTTGGAAACGCCAAGGAACGGGCAACAGCCCAAAAAGCGGCTCAGAACGAAGTTGTTCACGAGGACCGCACCGATGATGATGACTAAATAACGCATACGGCGCGAAATTATATCATAAACTATTTTTAAAATAAACCTTGCGTGTGACAGCGCAGAAATTCCAAATAGTCCCCCGCGTCTCACTCCTGATGAAATTTTCGGTCTATCCCACCTGGCTCATAATGATAATTTGCGATATGGCCCGCGTTTTAGACAATAGCAAGCCTTCCGACAGGGAA
>SUVZ01000119.1 GCA_015061765.1 Lentisphaerota bacterium | reverse complement strand
CCTGCAACAAGTACCAGATGTACAACGTATCCGTGTTCTCGATCTAAAGGCGATGCCTTTCCCGCTTTTTCTAGCGTTCAAATATCTCAAGCCGAAACGCTCGGTGACCTCGGTCATAACCTGCGTTTCGGTTTTGGGCGTTTTGCTGGGCGTCGCGGCCGTTATCATAGTTCGTGCGGTGATGACCGGATTCGGCGATCTCTGGGAACGCAAGATCCTAGACTTCAAGCCGCACATCTCCATTGTCCCGTACGGCGGCAATCATGTGATCCGCGGAGAGGACGAACTGGTAAGGAAACTGGAGGCGGTTCCCGGCATTGTCGCCGTCACGCCGCAGATAGACACCCGCTGCCTCCTCGAAAAGGACGGACGGGTTTCCGCACCGGTGATCCTTGGCGTCGATCCGGACCGCTTCAGCCGTGCGTACAGGCTGGGACCGCCGCGTTCCGGCACGTATGACCTGGAGGGCGACTCAATCGTCCTCGGTGTCGATCTCGCCCGTCAGCTAGGCGCGTGGACGGGCGACAAGGTAACGGTATATTCCCCGAAGACGATGGTGAACCGCGATGAGATCGTGCTTCCCGTCAAGTGGACGGTGGCGGGGATATTCTCATCCGGCCAGCGCGACTACGATTCCGGTTTTGCCGTCGCTTCGCTTCCGAATGTGCGCGATCTCATGGGATTGGACCGCGGCGGCGTTTTTGCGATACACGTCAAGTGCGCAGAACCTGCCGTTCCGGCGGCGTTCGACAGGGTCTGCGACCAGGTGAACGCCCTCACGGAAAACAGGCTCATCACATGGCGTGAAGCGGACCGTGAACTTTTCAACGCACTTGCGGTCGAGAAGAACATGACGGCTCTTCTGCTGATGCTCATTACAATCGTGGCCCTTTTCTGCGTGATGAACACACTGCTTGTGCTCACGGTCCAGAAGACGCCGGAAATCGGGCTTCTGAAGGCGCTCCGCTTTCCGAAGCGACGCATCATGGCGGTGTTCATGGCGCATGGTCTTGTGCAGTGCACTACAGGCGTCGTGTTGGGTCTTCTTGCCGCGTGGGGTGTACTCGCCAATCTTCAGTCTTTGGTCGACAAGCTTGCGCACTTTGGTGTGGAGGTGTTCCCGAAGTCCGTGTACGGGCTTGATTCGATCCCGTACCGTCTGGTTGCGTCGGATGTGGTCTGGGTCGTCGTCATCGTGTATGTTTTTGGTCTTCTCGCCTCGTTTGTCCCAGCGCTTCTTGCTGCCTGCAAGAACCCTGTCGACGCCCTCGGTAAATGAGCGCGTTTGACGTAGGATGCGGGCGCATCGCCATCATTTCTTTCTGCAATCTTGACTGATGGGGCTTTCAATCGCCAAAGGCGGCTATGATGCGGTATCAGGCATTCCGGCATTTCGTGATATAATATGCGGCATGAACACAGCAGAGACAATTCATGGTTTGGCAGTCAGGGCGCGTGCGGCGTCTGCAAGGATGCGCTCGTTCTCGACGGAGCGCAAGAATGAGGCGTTGGAGTCCATTGCCCAGGCGCTGGAGACTATGAAGCCGCAGATACTGGCGGCAAACGCGGAGGATGTTGAGACTGGACAAGCCAATGGGCTTTCGGCGGCGCTCGTGGACCGTTTGACGCTCACCGAGGCGCGTTTCAGGTCTATGGTGGACGGTGTGCGCCATGTCGCGACGCTTCCCGATCCGGTGGGCGAACAGATTTGGGAGCGCGACAGGCCCAGCGGCATCCATATCCGCAAGGTGCGTCAGCCGTTCGGCGTGATCGCGGTCGTATTCGAGTCTCGGCCGAATGTGTTTGTCGACACCGCCGCGCTCTGCCTCAAGACTTCCAACGCCGTCATTCTCCGTGGCGGCAAGGAGGCGTTCAAGTCGAATCAGGCCCTGAATGCCGCCGTCCGTGCGGGACTCGAGAAGTCTGGCCTGCCGGTGGATGCGGTCCAGATGGTCGAAACCACGGATCATGCGGGAGTCACCGAGTTGGTGCGCTCCGTCGGTTTGATAGACGTCGCGATTCCGCGAGGCGGCGAAAGGCTCATCCGCGCCATGTGCGAGGCGGCGCTCATACCCGTCCTCAAGCATTACAACGGAATCTGCCACGTGTATGTGGACGACAAGGCCGATCTCGGGATGGCTCTATCGATTCTCGACAACGCAAAGACCCAGCGTCCCGGCACCTGCAACGCGGCGGAGTGCCTGCTCGTACACGAAAAGCTTGCGCCGCTGTTCCTTCCTATGGTCAGGGCGTGGGCGGCGGACAAGGGTGTCGCGCTCCATGACGACGGAGCGGGCGTCGAGTATCTTTCGATGGATCTCAACATCGCCGAGGTCAAGGGCGTCGAGGATGCGATAGATTTCATCAACGAGCATGGCTCGCACCATTCCGACTGCATAGTCACGAACGACAAAGAGCGCGCCGACCTCTTCCTGCGCGACGTCGATTCTGCGGCGGTCTACTGGAACGCGTCCACGCGCTTCACGGACGGAGCGGAGTTCGGCATGGGCGCCGAAATCGGCATCTCCACGGACAAGCTGCATGCGCGCGGACCGATGGGGCTCGAAGAGCTTACGACATACAAGTACACTATCGTCGGAGACGGTACGGTGAGAGGCTAACAAGAACTTTAATTTCAAGAACAGGAAAGTTGCAATGAAAGACGCACATCGCCATGTATTTACTTCGGAGTCGGTATCGGAGGGCCATCCCGACAAGGTCGCCGACCAGATATCGGACGCCATTCTCGATGCTTGCCTTGCCAAGGATTCCAATGCGCGTGTCGCCTGCGAGACGATGGTCGCACCTGATCTCGTTGTCAACGCAGGGGAAATCACGTGCCGTGGTTTCAAGGATATAGATACCGGCGCCATTGCGCGCAAGGTCGTGAAGAAAATCGGCTACGACTGCGCCGCAGAGGGGTTCTCGTGGGAATCGCTTACGTACATGAGCGCGCTTCACGGGCAGAGTCCGGACATCGCCCGTGGCGTGAACCGCAAGACAAAGGCGAAGCAAGGCGCTGGCGATCAGGGCATGATGTTCGGCTATGCCACGAACGAGACCAAGGAGCTGATGCCGGCGACGATCATGTATTCGCATTCGCTTCTTGAGCATTTCGCAAAGCTCCGCAGGAAGGGGACTCTGCCCTTCCTTCGTCCAGACTCCAAGGGGCAGATTTCTGTCATCTACGAGAACGGCAAGCCGCTCTCCATCGAGACTGTGGTGCTTTCCCATCAGACGACCGAAGAGGGCGCGAACGCGAAATGCTATGCGGCCATGAAGGAGGCGGCGTATGCCTTTCTCTCAAAGACGAAGCTTCTGACTAACCGCACCAGGTTCTACATCAACCCGACAGGCAAGTTCGTGGTTGGCGGCCCGTGCGGAGACTCCGGTCTCACCGGACGCAAGATCATTGTCGACACCTATGGCGGCATGGCCGCACACGGTGGCGGAGCGTTCTCCGGAAAGGATCCCTCCAAGGTTGACCGCAGCGCCGCCTACTATGCGCGCTATGCGGCGAAGAACATCGTGGCCGCAGGCCTTGCCGACCGCTGCCAGATACAGGTTGCGTACGCTATCGGCGTAGACAAGCCCGTGTCCATCTGCGTAAAGACCTACGGAACCTCCCATGGCGTCACCAATGCGCAGATCGAGAAGATGCTTCTTTCGGGCAGGATATTCGATTTCCGTCCGTACGCCCTCACCGAGGCGCTTGCTCTCACGACGCCGAAGGGCTGGAAATACGAGGATACGGCTGCATACGGACACTTCGGACGCAAGGTGTTCCCGTGGGAGCGCACGGACAAGGTGGACGCACTCAAGGACGCTTTCAGGAAAGCTTGATCTTCAAGACCGGCGGCATGGCGTACTGTACCGAAACAGCCGATGGAGTCGTCCTGAACGTGAAGGCCCAGCCGCGTTCATCGAAGGCTGGCGTGGATGGGCTTCTCGGCGATGCGGTGAAGGTGCGGATAAGGTGCGCGCCTGTCGACGGCAAGGCCAACAAGGAGCTGATAGAGACGCTGGCGGATGCGTTCGGTCTTCCGAAGAGCATGGTCGTGTTCAAGTCCGGCGAGACATCCAAGCAGAAGCGCATACTTCTTGCAGGCGTTTCGGTCGAAGCCGTCAGAAAGGTCGTTGGAGCGTGACATCCGAGTTCGACAGATATTTCATGTCGCTTGCACTCCGCGAGGCGGAAAAGGCCGCCGCCGATGGTGAGGTGCCGACAGGCTGCGTGATAGTCGAGCCTGCGCCGGCTGAAGGCGGAAGGGAAGGGGAGTTCGACCCCGATCCCTGTACGGCCCGGATTCTTGCGCGCGCCCATAACCAGCCGGAAATGCTCAAGGATGCGACGGCGCATGCCGAGATGCTTGCGCTGACCTCGGCGGCGGCGACGAAAGGGGCGTGGCGCCTCACCGGGACGCGTCTGTATGTCACGAAGGAGCCTTGTCCGATGTGTGCGGGAGCGATAATCCTTGCGCGCGTCTCAACCGTAGTCTGGGGCGTGTCGGATCCGAAGCGGGGCGGCGGCACGGTGTTCAACATCTTTGGACATCCCGGCATCAACCACCATCCGGAGATCGTAACGGGCGTGATGGAGGCCGAGTCGCTTCTTATCCTGCGCGATTTCTTTCGCCGCCGGCGCGACGGGTCGAGACAGACTCCAGAGCGGGGATTGGCATAATGTGCACGGCTGACAGTGTGGAGATACTTGCGCCTGCAGGCGATATGACGTGTCTGCAGGCCGCGCTTGACGCAGGGGCGGACGCGGTCTATTTCGGTCTGGGTGAGTTCAACATGCGGCAGCGTGCGGGAATAAACTTTACGTTTGCCGATCTGCCCGAAATCAAACGGCGCTGCGAGAGGGCCCGGCCGGGACGCATCCCTGTAAAACGCTATCTAACCCTTAATTCGATCATCTTCGAGGACGAGGCCGGTAAGGTCGATGCACTCATCGCGGCAGCGAAGCCGTACGTGGATGCATTCATCGTGGCTGACTGGGGCGTTGTCGCGATGTGCAAGAGGCATGGTGTACCGTTTCACGTCTCCACCCAGATGAGCATATCGAACTCCACGGCGGTGAAGTTCCTCAAGGAGCAGGGTGCGACGCGCGTTGTACTCGCCCGCGAATGCACTCTTGACGAGGTCAGTCGCATTGTCCGCGACGGCGGGCTTGAGGTTGAATGCTTTGTGCATGGCGCACAGTGCGTGGCCGAGAGCGGACGATGCCTGATGAGTCATGAAGCCTACGGTTGCAGCGCCAGCCGCGGGGAGTGCCGCCAGCCGTGTCGCCGCACCTTCGTCCTGAAGGCCGTCGATCTGTATTCAGACGGGGATGGGGAACCGGTCCATTCATCCGATACCGAGTTCACCGTGACGCCGCACACCGTCCTGTCTGCGAAGGATCTGTGTTCGCTTCCGTTTGTGGACAGGCTAATCGAGGCGGGCATTGCGTCGTTCAAGATCGAGGGACGCGCGCGCAATCCCGAATATGTGATGACGGTCGTTGGCGCGTATCGCGAGGCAGTGGATGCCGTCAGGTCGGGGACGTTCACTCCAGAGTTAGCCGAGACGCTTGTCGAGCGCACCCGCCGGTTCTTCCACCGCGAATATTCGAGCGGACTGTATTTCGGACGTCCCGGCGTTGAACAGTTCACGTCTGGCCCGAATTCGTTCGCAAAGGAGGTGAAGCGCCATTCCGGCGTCGTGCTGGACTATTTTCTCAAGGCGAAGATCGCGCAGGTGAAGATACAGGATGCGGAGTTGAGGGTTGGCGACCTGGTGCAGGTTCATGGTCCCACCACGGGTGTACAGGAGTTTAGGGTTGAATCGCTTCGCCGTGACGATGAGATTCCAGAAACAGCCGAGAAGGGTACATGGGTGACATTTCCTGCGCCTCGCTGCCGGGTGGGCGACAAAGTGTTTCTGATCTGTCCGACGGCGAATGGAGCCGGTGGGTGAAGGACCGTGGCGTTTCATCACCTCCAGAAAAAGTGAATAAATAATAGATGGATAATGTGATATAATCATCACATTTGCAAAAACGGAGAAAGGAAAGTTTCAGCATGGCGACAGAGATAACGGTGAGAGACCTGTTGGACGCAACGATCGAGTATGGGGCGTCCGACCTTCACGTACGTGCCAACATGCCGCCGGAATTGCGTGTCCACGGCGAACTTCAGCCCATTTCGGACGAGATACTCACGCCGGAGGATACGTTTGAACTCTGCCGCCAGATGTGCAACGATGCCCAGATAGAGGAGGTCGAGCGCAATGGCGGCGCGGACTTCGCCCTCTCTCACGAGGACGGCACCCGCTTCCGTGTCAGCGTGTTCAAGGAGCGCAAGAACTGGGGCGCCGTGCTCCGCATGATTCCCTCGAGGCTCATGACGCTCGAGAAGCTCGGCCTTCCCGGCACCGTGCGCGAACTTCTCTTCAAGCCGCGCGGTCTTGTGCTCGTGACGGGTCCTACGGGCTCCGGCAAGTCCACGACGCTCGCGTCCATGCTTGACGTGATCAACAAGGAGCGCGGCGTCCACATCATCACGATTGAGGACCCGATCGAATTCTACCATACGTCGCAGAAGTCCCTCGTCACCCAGCGTGAGGTCGGCGCGGACGTCCCGAGTTTCGCGGAGGCGATCCGCCGTGCGCTGCGTCAGGACCCTGATGTGATTCTCGTTGGCGAAATGCGCGACCTTGAGACGATCGCCGCAGCGATCTCCGCCGCCGAAACTGGCCATCTCGTGTTCGGTACGCTTCACACGACCGGCGCCGCGGAGACGATCGACCGCATCGTGGACGCGTTCCCGACGAACCAGCAGCAGCAGATACGCACGCAGCTTGCCGCCGGCCTGCAGGCAGTCATCTCCCAGATACTTTTGCCGAAGCAGGAACCGAACGGCGAGGTCAACGGCCGCATCGCGGCGTTCGAGATCATGGTGTCCACGCCCGCAATCCAGAGCCGCATCCGCGACAACAAGACGAACATGATCAAGTCCGACATGCAGACGGGTGCGAAATTCGGCATGGTCACGCTCGACAACAGTCTGCTTGAACACTACAGGAATGGATACATAACGTACGAGGACCTGATCACGAAGTCGCAGGATCCCGACGGCGTCGTCGCAAAGCTCAAGGATGACATGGGCCGCTGACGCCCGGTTTGAAGGAAGTCCAAGATGTCTGATATCAACAAACCTCTCGACCCTCTTTTGGATCTTCTCGTTCAGAATGGAGTTCTGGACGACGGACAGGTGGATACGATCCTCGAAGAGTCGAAGAACCCCACGGGCAAGACGCTGCGCCAGATTCTGATCGACGGCGAATATGTGATGGAGGACGACCTCCTCGGAATGATGGCGGCGTATCAGGGATGCGACGTGATCGATCTTTCCGAGCTTACGCTTGACACCGATACCGTCCAGTCCATCCCCACTTCCGTCGCGCGCATGTACAACGTCCTGGCCGTTGCGGCGGACGATACGAGCGTGACCCTCGCCACGAGCGATCTCATCGACCCCCGCGTGTCGGACGAGCTTTCGTTCGTGCTGACCAAGGAAGTGCGCTTCGTGATGGCGCGCGAGGCCGACGTGCACGGCCGCATCGCCCAGTACTACGGCGACGACACCGACTCCGTCGCGGACATGCTCAAGTCCCTCGGCTCCGGCATGGATCAGGACGACACTCTCAAGAGCGACCCCAACGACGTCGCGTCGCTCGAAGGCGCGGCAAACAACAACGCCGTCATCAAGTTCGTGAACCTGATTCTCTATCAGGGCGTAGTCGATCGTGCGGCCGACATCCATATCGAGCCTTTCGAGAAGGATTTCCAGATCCGCTACCGTGTGGACGGTGCCTTGTACGCAATGAAGGCGCCGGACGTTTCCATGGCGCCCGCGATCATCTCGCGCATCAAGATCATGGCCGGACTCAACATCGCCGAACGCCGCGTTCCGCAGGACGGACGAATCGCGATCAACGTGGCCGGACGCCCGGTCGACCTTCGCGTGTCGTGCCTGCCGACGGCGCACGGCGAGTCGGTGGTTATGCGTATTCTCGACCAGAGCGCGACGTCGCTCGACCTCGAGAACGTCGGCCTCGCCGAAGACGTATACGAGCAGATCACGATGGATATCGAGAAGCCGAACGGCATCATCGTCGTGACGGGCCCCACCGGTTCGGGAAAGACGACCACGCTCTATTCCGTTCTCCGCCGCATCAACAACATCGACACCAAGATCCTCACCGCCGAGGAGCCTGTCGAATACGACGTGGACGGAATCGTGCAGGTCCCGATCAACCATGATGTCGGCAACACGTTCCCGAAGGTGCTTCGCGCGTTCCTGCGTCAGGACCCGGACATCATGCTCATCGGCGAGATCCGCGACCTGGAAACAGCCGAGGTGGCCATTCAGGCCGCGCTCACCGGCCATCTGGTGTTCTCGACCCTGCACACGAACGACGCCGCCGGCGCGGTGATGCGTTTCGTGGACATGAACGTGCCGCCGTACATGGTGGCTTCCACGCTTGAGGCGGTGCTTGGCCAGCGTCTTCTCCGCACCTGCTGCAAGGAGTGCAAGCAGCCCTACGAGCCGGATGACGAGACCCTTGACCGCATCTCCCTCACCCGTGACCAGATAGGCACGCGTCCGTTCTATTTCGGCAAGGGCTGCAAGACGTGCAACGGCACCGGATACAAGGGCCGCAAGGCAATCTTCGAATATCTCCGCATCTCCAATCCGATCCGTGAGCTGATCAACCGCAGATCGCCCACGCTCATCATCCGCGAGAAGGCGCGCGAGCTTGGCATGCGTACGATGCGTGAGGACGGCGTGCGCGCCATCCTCGACGGATACACCACGGTGGACGAGGTGCTCCGCTACACTTAATGACATCGGTTTTGTCGCGAAACAAACAGAAAACGAAAAGAGAATCGAGATGGAAGAGAACAAGGTTGAACGCCCCACGATGAAGATGCTCCCCGGCGATGAAGTGCGCCAGATCATGTGGCGTTTCGCGGAGCGCTACGATATACAGATGGCGATCGCCGGCGCACGGCAGACGGCCCGTTCCGTGGTTGCACGCCTCGTCGCGAACGGGCAGCGCTTTACGCACGAGTGGACGCCCGAGAAGCAGTCGCTCTTCGATGCGTTCGACGCATCCGGCATGACCGCCGCCACTCTCAACGCCGACTGCGGCGGTCTCTTCGAGGGCCCTCGCAACCTGGCGATGTCGCTCGTCACGTACGAGACGGCATGGGTCGACAATGGCGCAGCAACCTCTTCCTTCGTGAATGACCTCGCAATGGGCCCCATAGCCGAAATGGGAACTCCCGAGCAGAAGACAAAGTACATGACCCTCTGCGCTCCCGGCAATCCGTCCGGCAAGACGTGGCGCGGATCCTTCGCGCTCACGGAGCCGCTTCCCTATGTCGGCGTCGATACGGGCGTGCTCTGCGGACGCGTCTCCGTCGCGGAGTGGAAGGATGGCGAGGAGCCCATGCTTCGCGTCGAGAAGCGCGGCCGCTTCATCACGAACATCGAGATTTGCGAC
>SUVZ01000118.1 GCA_015061765.1 Lentisphaerota bacterium | reverse complement strand
GGTTGCGTTCGATGGCCGTTGCGTCTATGACGTTTATGTAGAGGTCGGCCTCGTGTGAAAGAACGTATTCAAGACTCGCTTTTTCGTCTTCGCTCGCAGCGGTGAGCGAATAGATGCCGGGAAGATCGACGATTTTTACGTCTCCAGCCTTGGGAAGGGAGAAGTCTCCCTCTTTCTTCTCCACAGTAACGCCCGGCCAGTTGCCGATATGCTGATGGGAACCTGTAAGACCGTTGAAAACCGTGGTCTTTCCGCAGTTGGGGTTTCCTATTAGACCGATTGTCTTCATTTTACGACTCCTTTTTCAAGAACTTTTACTTTTATGACGCCAACCTCCGCCTTGCGCAGAGAAAGGTGGAAGCCGCGTACCGCGAGCTCGAACGGATCGCCGAGCGGAGCGATGTTCAGTATCTTCACCTGAGTGCCGCGTGTCATCCCTAGCGCAAGCAGTTTTGCGCGGTAGGCCGCGTTGCCGAGGGTATAGCCGGTTATCTCGGCCATTTGCCCTTTTTTCAGTTGATCTAACGTCATTATGAACTATCCTTTTTGTTCTTGAAAAGTTAAATGCGGCGAAGTTTACCATACCTAACATTGTTTGTCAACGGTAATAGTTCGTTGAGACTGGAGATTCCGTACAATTTATGTCGCAGGGATAAGCTGTTTTGGTTTGACATACCCAAAAAACCTAAAAAGAGGATGAGTCTGGCAATACTGGAGGATGGGTTTGGCAATACTGGATGTGAGGCGTTGGTCATGGGTGAAAATCGGGGTGGACATGGGTGTAAGGCGCGAGCGTATAGGGTGAAAGAACGCTGGGCCATGGGAGTAAGACCTAAATTTGCCGCCATTTCTCGTAGATTTGGCGGCAAATCTCGGAACAATGGCGGCAAATTTCGTCAAGATGGCGGCAAATCAAGACCTTACATACGCAGCAGAGGGTTCTCTCATACGCAACATGCGCGGTTCTATCTTGCCAGACTCCTTGAACGTAAGGGCGACAGGGAAGGAAGTGGAAAGTTGCGCACTGAGATATTGAAGCTGTACCCAGATGCCCTCACGCACCGGGGTGGAAGAATGGCCGACAGTTTTCGTAAAGCCGAATAGTTTTGTGAACTATATCAAACTTTTGCCAAAACGCCGGACGGAATTGCGTTCGGATTTGAAAAGAGATATAATCCCATGACATGAAGATGAAATCTATCAAATTGTGCATCGTGTTTGCATTTGTGTGCATGGCGATGTTTTTTGCCGGATGCAAGACTGAGCAGATGAAGTCTACTCCTTTCTACGAAGGGGATGACATCAAATATGCCGGAGCAATAGAAAACCGTCTTAATTTGTGGCCGATAGTCTATTGGCGAGATCCGGCCGGTTCTGTAATATGGCCGATTGTATCGTTTACGGACGACCATTTTGCGTTTCGCCCCATTTATTCGCGATATAAGGACGAACATAACTTCCTGTGGCCGTTTGGACGGTACGATTCGACGACAGGAGATGCAAGATTCTTTCCCGTATTTGATTATGACGGGAAAAGCGGAGACGTCACGACTGCGCTCGTAGGCAGACATACATGGCAGGATCACATTGAATGGTGGTGGCTCACGCCATTGGTTGGTCATAAAAGCGGAGATACGTACGGGTTTTATTTTATTCCGGCGGTAAAGTGGAGATGCAATATCAATCTGGAGAAAATGGATAGGTTGATGAATGCCGAGAGGCTGGATGGTTCGATTGTCGGGAAGAGCAAACCCGAATTTGACCGCAAGAATAATGTTACGAATGAAGTCTTCCGCACAGAAAGCCGACATGCGCACGAGTCGTTTGGATTCCTCAGTTTCGGTTTGACGGAATTCTTCCAACGCTCGCGCTATTTGTATTGTCATGGCGGCGACAACGGGAGGATTTCAGGTCAGTCGTTTCGGGATGAAGTCAAGAAGGCAGCAGGCAACGACTGGCGCGAAGGTGACGTCCGGACTGTCGCTTTCACGGAAGAATACAAGTTTGGCGACGATTTGCTGTTTGGATTTAAGAAGACCAGAGTGGTGAATTTTGATTATGATTCAAAGGCCAAGGTCTTTGATGGAGAGGTATCCAATACCCGTTCTCTTTTGGGGATGTTGTGGTCTTGCCGTAACGAGCGGGTTGCCGGCGCCCGTGACTATTCCAAGCGTACGTTCCTATGGTATCTGTGGCGTCGAGAGGAGTTGAACGGTGATGTCGCAGTCGATGTATTCCCTGGATTTACCTATGATTCCAAGAAGAGCGGAGGCATGAACGTTTCGTTCCTTTGGCGCTTCTTCCGCTACAAAAGTGACCCAAGCAGCGGTACTGCGGTCGACATCTTTTTCCTCCCTGTTTGGCGATAGCCTCCAAAACATAGAGTTCTTGTCTATGGTATTTTGAAAAGGAAGGGTGGGTGCATGACGGTAAGGCATTTGATGAGATTGGTATGCGCGTACGGCTGATTCAACCGGAGACGCATCAAAGACCGATGGATACGTCGCTCAAGTCCAGGATGGCACCACATCTTGGATTGTTGACGATTGCACGAATCGTTGAAGAATATGGGCATGCGGTTGAAGTGATCAACGAGAATCTCGGTCGTGACATGCCGTCTGACGAGGTTGATCTTGTGGGGATATCGGCCAGTGTCGATGTCTTGCCTCGAGCAAAAGTTCTTGCGGACGAGTATGCAAGGCTGGGTGTCCCTGTTGCTGTTGGAGGAATTGGCGTGTCGGCGGATCCGGCAACGGCAGAAGGGATGTTCTCCACTATTTGCATCGGGCCTGCAGAAGGGCATTGGCCGGATATCTTGAAGGATGCGGCCAATGGTCGACTTGAATCGGTTTACAGGACAAGTCCGGACTTTTCGGGCGGCGATTTGCTGCCGCCATCGTTCGCTTCCGTCGATACGTCGGGCTTTCTTTATTCGAATGTCATTGCGGCAAGCCGTGGATGTCCCTTTGCATGTGATTTCTGCTACAACAGTGCCGTGAAAGGCTCGTGCGGTTACCGTCACCGCACTGTTGAATCAGTAATGGAGGAGATTCGCTCGAAAGCTACACGGCACATCATGTTCATCGACGACAATTTCATCGGAGATACTGCCTTTACCAGGGCTTTGCTTGAGGAGATGCGTCCGTTGCGGTTGAAGTGGAGTGCGGCGGTTTCGGCCAACATCACGGAAATGCCGGATCTTCTGGATCTTATGCGGGATACTGGATGCCGCAGCCTTTTCGTCGGTTTCGAGAGCTTGAGCGCTGAGGCGATTGCACAAGTCCATAAAGGGCAGAACCGGACAGCCAAATACGAAGAACTCGTTGAGGCGTTGCATTCCAGGGGAATAATGGTCAATGCAAGTTTTGTCTTCGGACTGGATGGTGACGATTCAACGGTTTTTGACTCTACTGTAAAGTGGGTCGTAAAGAATCGGATAGAAACGGTGACCTCCCACATCCTGACGCCGTATCCCGGCACTGTGTTTTACGAACGGATGAAAGCAGAGGGCCGGATTACGGACAACGATCTTTCCCATTATGATACTGCGCACGTCGTGTTTAGTCCAAAAGGGATGACGGAGCGTGAACTGTATGACGGATATCTGAAGGTTTACCGGGATATATACAGTTTCGGCAACATTCTGCGCCGTATGCCAAGAACGCCTTCGCAAATTCTGCCGTATCTGATGTTCAACCTATTCTATCGTAAATTTGGCCGATTGACAGAGCGGATTGGCGGACTGTTTTCATTCAGTGGCATCGGCCGTTTTGCGCGCAGGATCTCATACTGGATCAGTTGATCGCATGTTCATCTGATGGGCTTCGGTACTCCAAAGACTATTTCTTTAAGGCCGTAGCAAGGTGATGTTTCGGGTGTGTCTGGAACGCCAACATTGTTGGGACCGCATAGTTTCGGGAGTGGATGGTTTGATATCGATTTTCGTGCGGCGGCATCTGTTGCCATAAATGCAAGGTAGGCGCCAAACAAACACGCGATTCCGGTGAAGACAAGCCGCTTTATCGGTTTGGCGCCGACAAAATATCCGGCAATGCAGAATATTGGCATAAAGAAAAGAAGGATTCCCAATCTTGCGCCTATAATACGGTCAGGGGTAATCCCCATGACAGCGATGTATCTTGCAAGTTCCCATGAATACATCAAGGTTGCGCCAAGAGGAATGGCGACTGTAAATGGAAATGCCGTGAGACATGCGATGCGCCACCATTTCTGACGGGATATCGAAATGGCCAGGCAATATGCGAGTACCGCAATCGACATCATCAACAGAGTCAGCAGAAGGAATTTTGTAAGTCCGCTCTGATCAAGAGCGTCTCCTGCGATTACCGTTTTGAATTTGCGTTCGGAACATAACCGAAAGGAAATCATCTGGTATGCCATCCATTGAAACGTAATCGACATCAGTCCCAGAATGAAAACTCCAAGACATTTTACAGCTGTGATGGTTTTGTTCATATTGTTTTACGCAATCGGAATTTGAATGAAGTGGGCGACTGGAATTTCATTTGTTTCTCCTGGGCGCAGCCGCATTTATTTTCCATGGAGATGCAAAACGACAGCCCCATTTTCTTTCATGATCTTAAGCTGTGCCACACCTCCAAAAATCCTTTTTCGAGAGATCCGGTGACAGCATACGAATCTCCCATATCGGTAACATGCCAAGGACGTTCTTTAAGCACTTTTTCACCATATACATTCACAAATACCGTCTCCGCCATTTGTGCGGCCATCATAGGACTGTTGCATATGGGATGCTTTTTGAGGTTTACTGTTTTTTGATTTGGATTGTAAAATTCAGCCTCTTGATCGAGGACAAATACAGTCACATCCTTGCAACATCCTGTCGCAATTGTCACAGCCGCAAATATCAAGTAAGATTTCTTCATGGTTCTCTCCTTAACTTTGGACTTGGTTGCCGGATGCCACAACCGCATCAATTGCAACCGCTGAAGCGGCATGTTTCAGCATACTCATCTCAACCTCCTTAATGCAGCAGATGAAAGTTGTTTGCAGTTTGCAAGTGTACTCTCAACCTACAACAACGGAAACAATAGCAAACCGTCTTTCCTCTGTCAAGCGCTCGGCGGCATATTAATATAGTCTTGAGACGTTAACTTTAAAGTCGAAAATACACTTGTCTCGCAATTGAAAGAGGTGATGTCATTTGATAAAATGGCGCAGTTCTCGATGAACGGGGGTATGCCATGAAAACAGACTTCGAAGATTTGCGCAAATGGCGCCGGGCGCAGGTAACGCTTGCGATTGTTCTTATCGTACAGGGCGTGACTGGTCTTGTGGAATTATCTATGGGGAAAGGTGATGGGATTTTCTGTTGGATGCAGAATGTCATGTTATTGGCTTTTGCGGCTGTATCGTTTTGCGTTCATCGCTGTTCGGGGTGTCCGTATTGCGGAAAATCCGTGATGTCGGGATGGACCGGCAAAGACGGCGCAGGGCGCAATTGCGTCAAGAGGATCGAGAAGCGCCTGCCGGTCATATGTGTGCATTGTGAAAAGGACGTAGATACTGATTTCTCGAAAAGAGTCTTATAATCATAAGCGCAACATCTGCCGAAGTGTTGTATTGTTGATGGGAAATCGGTTCCCTTTTGGGTAAAGGTTTCCTAAGCTCCAGTTTTTACGGTTTGGGTTTTGGCCTTAATAATAAAAAGAACATGCCGCCGGAAAAGCCGAGGCATTCTATCTTCAAGCGCGGAAGCGCATTTTAAAATGAGCGGAGCTGGTGTGGGGAGGATGTGTTGCACGGGACGCCCGGAGCCGGCACGCGGCATTCGTTGCGCATGAGCCGCCACGAGGCCGAACGAAGTGAGCGCCCGTGCGAGCGAATCCCCGCTGAACGGGCGCAGCGACGAACGTTGCCGGGAAGGGAGGGATCCGAAAGCACATCCTCCCCGAGCCAAGCGTAGCGAACCTCAGGCCAAACCGCGCAGCATCAGATGGAAGTACATCGGCTTGAGCACGTAGAGCTTGAGCCACCAGGCGCTTCTGAGTTCCTTCGTGGTGTCGATGAGCGAGAACGGGAACGACTGACAGCACTTCTTCTCGTAGTCGAACTCCGCCATCAGCACGTGGCCGTAGTCCGTGATGATGGGGCATGCCGCATAGCCGCCGTAGATCGCTTCCGGAGCCTTGCCCGCGATGAGCGAACAGAGGTTGTCCACCGCGATCGGAGCCTGCTTGCGGATTGCCGCCGAAGTCTTCGACGTGGGGATCCCTGCGGCGTCACCGAGACATACGATATTCGGATGGTCGAGGTGGACGAACGTCTTCTTGTCCGTTTTTACCCATGCTTCGGGCGCGAGTTTGCCTTCTTTCCATCCAAGGCCGGAGTTCCTGACGAAATCGGGCGCAGACTGCGGCGGTGCGAAGTGCAGGATGTCGTAGTCTTCGGTGAATGTCGCTCCGGTTTCGGAATTGAGGAAATATGCGCGCTTTGCCGCCGTGTCGACGCCGGTCAGGCGGCAACGCACCGAAACGGGAATTTCGCGTTCTCTGTAGATTTCCTCGAGACGCGGAGTGTAGTGGGGAACATCATAAAGCTGCTTGCTGCCGGTGAAATACTTGAACGTGCAGGCTTCGCGCTTTCCGTGCTTGCGCGCGAGCTGTTACGTGAGAAGGCAGATCTTCTTCGGTGCCCCGCCGCACTTGTGCTTCGTCCATGTGTCGGTGAAGATGCCGCGGCCTCCCGTGCGGGAAAATTTGTCCACAGCGGTCCATGTCCTGCACGAGCCCTGCCAGTCGTAGATCGAGTGGGCGTTGCCTTCGCCGAGAGTCTCCTTGGTGATGCCCTGGATGAGCGACCAGTTCTCCTGAAGGCCCGGGCAGAGCACGAGGAAGTCGTAGGAAATCTTTTCGCCGCCTTTGAGGGTTGCAGAGTTGTGTGCGGCATCGACCTCGACCACGGAGTTCTTGATCCACTTGACGCCGGAAGGGATGAGCTTTTCCTGTTTCATCCATACATCGTCGGCTTTCCATACACCTGCGCCGATGAACGTGAAGCCGGGTTGGTAGAAATGTTTGTCCGCGGGATCGACAAGTGTGATATCTGCCTTGTCGAGTTTCCTTCTCAGGCGTGCCGCCACCGAAATGCCTGCCGCGCCGCCGCCGATTATGAGAATCTTGGCGGCAATGCCCTTTGCCGGGTTTGCTGAGCATCCTCCGGCGAACACGGGCAACCCTGCGAGAAGGGCTGCGGCAGATGTCTGTTTCACGAAATCGCGTCTATTTATATTTTCTGTAAACATAATGTTCCCAATGATAGTATTTCCCTTGTGATACGGCAATAAGCCTAATTGATAACTTTAAATTTGCATTGTTCATTTTGCTGCTGCTAAGGCATGCGTGGAAGGGTGAGGCGGTGGGGTGTGCGGCGCTTTTTGGCAAGCGACGCCTCTTCTGCCCAGGCGCTGAGACATTCGCAGATGCGAAGAAGAGTTCGTTCGCGTTTCATGCCTTCAAGTGCGCAGCCCCAAACTGTGATCACGTTCCAGCCTTCGTCCTTCCATGACTTTTCGTTGCGCTTGTCGCGTTTGACGTTCTTCGACCATTTCTCCATCCAGAACTGCACATTGCTCTTGGGCATTGTCGAGTCGGCGCAGCCATGACGGTGCCAGAAGCATCCGCGGATGTCGATGATGGTTCGGGCTTTCGGAACCACAATGTCCGGCTTGCCCATGAAACGCCTGTCGCAGACCCTAAACCTCCAGCCGGCGGCAAAAATACGCTTGCGGACAAGAACCTCGGGTTTTGTGTCCCGGCCTCTTATCCTGCTCATTATTCTGCTTCGCTGCTCTGGAGTGATTCGATCCATAACTGACGCCGATTATATCACACCATAAAAATGTGATGCGTTATGGAGGAAAGCAAAATCTGATTTGTGGGGTGTTGTGGGCTTTGGCGGTTTGGTATAATAATGGTCATGGAAGAGATAAAAGTCCGTTTGGTTGTTGACGACCCTTGGCTCGCACCCTATCGCGATGCGATAGAGGGGCGTGCCGCCCATGTGAAACGACTCGCCAAGCGTCTTGCAGGAAGACAGCGTCTTTCTGATTGGGCGTCCGCCCACGAATACTACGGACTTCACAGGACGTCGGATGGTTGGGTGTTCCGCGAATGGGCGCCGAATGCAACAGCCATTTGGCTCGTCGGGGATTTCTCCAAGTGGAAGAAGTCCAACCGCTTCAAATTGACGCGCAAACGCGGAACGGGAGATTGGGAAGGTGCTTTCCCCGTCCGGTCCATTAAACATGGACAGTTCTACCGACTTGAGATGGAATGGGCCGGCGGACGAGGTGAACGCATCCCCGCATATGCCAGAAGGGTTGTGCAGGATAAGGGGACGTCTCTTTTTGCCGCGCAGGTATGGGAACCTCCAAAACCCTACAGCTGGATGAATCCTGCACCGAAAGTGCCGAAGACACCCCTCATCTACGAGGCGCATATCGGTATGGCGAGTGAGGAGGAGAAAGTCGCCTCATACGCAGAGTTCCGGGATGAGATGTTACCGCGCATAAAGGCCGCCGGTTACAACACTGTCCAGCTGATGGCGGTGATGGAGCATCCATACTACGGGTCGTTCGGTTATCATGTGTCGAGCTTCTTCGCCGCATCGTCGCGTTTCGGAACTCCCGAGGACCTGAAATCGCTCATCGACACTGCGCACGGGATGGGTCTGTGTGTCATAATGGATCTTGTCCATTCCCATTCCGTCAAGAACGAACGTGACGGGCTGTCTCTCTTCGACGGAACGGACTGCCAGTATTTCCATTCGGGTTCGCGTGGCTGGCACTCCGCCTGGGATTCGCGCTGCTTCGACTACGGCAAGACGGAAGTGCTGCATTTCCTCCTTTCCAACTGCCGCTTCTGGCTGGATGAGTACCGTTTCGATGGATTCCGTTTTGACGGCATCACGTCCATGATGTACCGCGACCATGGTCTTGGCGTTGCGTTCACCGGCTATTCGATGTACTTCAACGGAAATGTCGATGTGGACGCGTTGGCGTACATTGCGCTTGCGAACCGTGTGATCCATGAGGTCAATCCGACGGCAATCACGGTGGCTGAGGATGTCTCAGGAATGCCGGGATGTGCCGCGCCGCTCAAGAATGGCGGTATGGGGTTCGATTATCGCATGGCAATGGGTGAACCGGACTACTGGTTCAAGCTTGCAGATGAGGTGGTGGACGAGGATTGGTCGATGCATGGACTCTACCACGCTCTTACGGATCACCGTCGTGACGAAAAGGTCGTATCATATGTGGAGTCTCACGATCAGGCGCTTGTCGGCGGCAAGACGTTCTTCTTCCAGCTTGTGGATAAGGAGGTCTATTTCGGTATGCGCAAGGATCAGCAGAACCTTGCCGTCGAAAGGGGAATCGCTCTCCATAAAATGGCGCGCCTTGCGACATTTGCTTTGAACGGTGGTGCGTATCTGAATTTCATGGGAAACGAGTTTGGCCATCCCGAATGGATTGATTTCCCGCGGGAGGGGAATGGGTTCAGCTACAGCCATGCGCGTCGGCAGTGGTCGTTGAGGACTGATCAGGATCTCCGGTTCAAGGCTCTTGGCGATTGGGATGCGGAGATGCTGCGTAGCCTT
>SUVZ01000117.1 GCA_015061765.1 Lentisphaerota bacterium | reverse complement strand
ATGCGGATGTTGAACGACATGAACCTCACACGCTCAGCATTCACGCCATCAACCCGCGATTCGTGAACGCAGGCCGATGTAAAGAACAATGCCACGATGGTAAACTTTGCGACTGTCTTCATAGCTGACTCCTTTCTTGATCACCGTTCCGGGCGCGAGCGCATACGGGCGCGTTTCGCGATCTCCTCCCATGAATCATCCGAATTCCAGAAGAGCTCCGCCTGGCAGTGAGTGGCGAACGCAAACGGCGGATTGTATTCAGCGACGGCATTGAATTCGCGCGGCAGATTCTTACCGGCGCGGATCTGGCGGATGAACTCCCACGCCGACTTTCCGTTGAGAATCCAATCTTTATCAAATGTGTAACGCTGAGGAATGATTACGCTACGGTCACGCTCGAGAATCCTGTCGCCGCGCATTTCAGACGGTTTCACGCCATCGAACACGGACGCCGCCTCATTCACCTGTTCGGCCTCGTTCGCCGCCGCGATGCTATCGGCGAACACTGATAACACCGCAACAACAATCAATATTTTCCTCATTTTCGGCTCCTCATTTGTGTAATACCTTATCATTTTCCCCAATTGAACGCATAGGGGTTCAGATGATGGAAGAAGCGGCCGTCTTCTGTTCCGACAATGGCTTCCGGAACTCCGTCGTTATCGAAATCTACAACTGTAGGACAAGACGGATGTCCAGCAAGCTTGCGCTTTCCGAATCCGCCCCCCATGGAGAACGTCCAGCTTTCATCCGTCTTTTTGATCTGGCGATAAAGCTGTACATTCCCACCATTGAGGAGAAAATCTTCTTTGCCGTCACGGTTCCAATCGGCAATGCAGAACTGCCGCCGTCCGCTCTTTCCTGCTGCACCATTGGACCAGAGAAGCGGAACCATCCGCCCATCGCGCAAGAAGACTCTCCTGGGATGCTTGAGAGAGAGTTTTCCCGAAGGGTTCTTGAAGCGTTCAAACCAGGCAAGATACCCTTCCTGATCAAGCACGATCAAGTCCATAAGCCCATCCTTGTTCCAGTCGTACATGAGTGCGCGTGTACGCCACTGGGTAAGCAGTTCCTTGCCCTTGGGCTTCTCCCACCCCCAGGCGAGTTCGGGATTCGCACCTTCCCACTCGACTTCTATCGGTTGAGGTTTTTCCAGATCAAGCGTGCCTTTCCTGCCGGGATTGCGGTATATCCGCACATGCCCCCAAATGTCGTTCATCATAACATCCAAGAAGCCGTCCCCGTCCCAATCCGCGACCGACGGTACTGTATAACCCCAGCTTTGTTCACCCGGTCCCTGAATTGAACCGTTCATTCCTGCGCGAATGTTGATGGTTTCGCCGCCAGCAGACATCAACACTGGTTCCGCCCATTTCGGCCTGTAAACACCCGCTCCGGAAAGGTTTTCAATAAACGCCAGACGTCCTGCCGAATTACCGCATATCAGATCCCAGTCGCCGTCTCCATCCCAATCGCACCCGAACGGTGTCGAAAGGCATCCGAAATCAAGATCTTCCGCCTCCTGCCGGAAATACTGCGGCTGAGAGAATCTCACAACCCCATTCTTCACTCCGAGATTTTCAATCAAGGCGATGCGCCCATCCTCCTCGCCTTCAACAATATCAGCATCGCCGTCCCCATCCCAATCGACGGACAGAGGAACCTGCATGCACACCTCGCAGCGAACCTCCGCGTCAAGTGTATCAGTTAAACGGCGGCGTGCCGCATATTTGGGAGCGGTGCGCGAGCCTGTATTTTCAAAATACCAGAAGCCGCCGGTAAAATCGCCGCATACGATATCAAGATCTCCGTCGAGATCAAAATCTTCGAACATCGGACTCGGATCGCCATCAGTCTGAAAGGAAGTGCCATCCGCAAGAAGCAGTTCTTCCGTCCTTGCGTATTTCGCATCCTTCCCGCGACCTGATACACATTTGCTCCAATACAGGCGTGTCTGAAGCAGGCAATTTGTCCATACGCCGGCGGAATCGTAGGCATTCCCTTTCAAAACGCCATACTTTGTCCACGAATCAAGCCCCATAACAACATCTTCCAATCCGTCCCCATCAAAATCAACGAGACGCCACACCCGGTAATTCGCCTTTTCCGTATTCTTTGTATCGCGTTGGATAGGATCATACTCCACCCCGCGAATATCGGTAAACCTGCCCCAGCGCGTCAACGGATCCCACATCACGCCGCCGGGTCTGGTCACAATCCATTTGCCGTCGAAAAGCTGAGAAGAGATATGTCCGTTGCATACATCTGTGGAAATGGTGCGTCCCTTCCGGAATACCGGCATCTTGCATTTCACACCTTTGGGAGTGGGGTTTTCATAGAGAATGAAGGCGTTGGTCAAAGCGCTCTTCGAAAGCGCGACAATATCAAGATCGCCGTCCGAATCATAGTCCAGCACAAGCGGCTGCGCCCATGTGCCGGCATCAATGTAGGCGCTCGCGCCCGGTCTGTTGTATTTCAACTCCTCAAAGTCTATCGGCTTATCGCCGTCGAATGAAAGGAACGCGTAGCCTTCTGGCGCAAAATCAAGCGCCAAAGTATTTTTCTTCAACATCGAGACTCCGCCACCGAGAACGGTACGCATATTCTCGTACTTGCCCTCGCCGAGCGGCAGGTTCGTCTTAAGCGCCTTTCCGCTTGCATTGCACACCAGAACATGCACCGTTGCGCCCGTACGCCACGTACGCACCGAAAGCTGATCCGGGATGTTTTTGATATGCGGAGGATCATCAACCGAAAGCAGGACAGATGACATTTTCACAATCTCCGACGCACATTCACACACATCTTTCCAGCGCTTTTCGAATGGATCCCGCCAATCCATCTTTTCTAACGGCGAGTACGAATACATAAAGAGCGCGTTTGCGCCGCCGGCAATCTCCAACCATGCCATCGCTTTCATTTCCGCAAGCGTGGGCGCTCGATACTTCGATACGTCCGTTCCCGGCACCGCCTTCGTCTTGTACGCGGCCCAATCGAATATCTGCGACGTCTGCCAGAGGGACAACGCACCAAAAGTGCCTTTACGGGCCTTTTCGGTAGACCTACGCACCCACGAGAGCGATTCATGGGGAACCGGATAAGGGTCGCTTCCGATTACGTCACACGTTCCGATGTATTCGCGAATCTGATCCACCTGATACAGCACCGCCCATGTCGGATGCCCGTCATCATTATCCAGTACGGTACGATAACGAGTCTTAAGCTGCGGCAGTGCCGAGACCGGCTTCTCGTCGTTCACCAACCAGGCGAGAAGCGCAGGGTGGTTCTTCAAATTAGAAACTTTTTTGGCAATGGCGGCTTCGGATGTCTGATAATCTCCAGCGTGAACATTTGCCATCAGATTATTTTCATGGCACCAATCCAGCATCTCGCGGGTTAGTCCATGATACGCCATCAGCGTGTTGAATGGAGACCTGCCCAATCGTTCGACCATATTGGAATTTGCCGTTCCTGCATATATTCCGACAGGGAAGAACGGTTTACCGGAGACCGTAACGCGTTTGTAACGATCGATCGCAACATTGCGGCGCGGACGCCTCCTTATGCGCAAGAATGTCAGTTTGCGGCTTCCAAGCGTACGTCCGTCTTTTGCGACAATCTCAGCTGAAATCTCCTGAGGCCCCTCCATGAACGCCGCAGGCCATATCCCGATGCTTGCATCAATGCCATTGAAGGATTCCGCCTTTCTCCGGACGATCTTCCCTTCTGGCGTTTCGTAAACGAAAAATACATCCACTTCATCTTTCAGACACCCTGTATCCGCCAAATCTATCCCGGCGTAGAAGGTCACGATACCGTCATCAATCCCCGCCTCGTTGCGGTAGTGCGACGAACACAGCGCTGTAACCGGCATTACCCGGTGGGGACTAAGAGAAATGTCGTCAAACGAAACCCGGCCTTTCGCCCCGGCGGGAACACTCGGACGGATGCGCACTTTACGCACATTGGCAGGCAATCTCTTCGTGCGCACGCTAAGCCGCCCCCATCCCTTGTTGTTCGCCCTTGTGCCGGAATACACCCCAGAAACCACTTTGCCGTCAGCATCAAGAAACTGAATATCCACCTGCGCACCCTTCGCACAATCGATAGCACCATCCACCCACGCCTCGAAATCATATATCCGCCCGGGAGCTACATCTGAAATCTGCTCGGCTTTTGCAGGCTGTTCGAGCTTTTCAGTGCATTCAAACACCAGTCCACCGCCGCCGTTCATGCCTTCGCCGCGAGATATGCGCCATCCTTTTGGCAGAGTCCAAGCGTTTTCCTGCCCGCGCACTTCAAACGAACCGTTCCTGATTGCGTCACCTTCAGGAAATTTTTGGACAGGCGACTTCTCCGCGCACTTTGCCGATCTGACCGTTGCGGCTGGTGCGACCGTTTTTTCCATCGTAATTTTAGGGACTGGATTTTTAGCCAGATACCGCAACGTCTCCACCGCCACAAAATCATACCCCTTCTTTGAAAGATGAACGCCGTCAGTGAAGCGAAGCATGGACGGTTTATCTTTTCGCGCCTTCATCTTGTCGTACAAATCGGCATATTCGACATTGTTGCGCACCGCGATCTCCCGCAGAGCCTTGTTGAACACCTCCATCTGCTCCGGCTGACCGAAGAGCGATATCCCTTTGCCGGAAGCTCTGGCGCGGTCAAGACGTGAAGTGACCCAATGGTTACACACATCGAAATTCGAACTTGTGGACGACAGAAGTACAATGCGCCCGATTCCTCGCGCACGAAGTCTGCGGATCAGTTCATCGTACATTTCGTGCTGCTGCGCGCGCGGCGTGAACGGCTCCTTGAAATCGTTCTTCAGATTGGTTTTTGTGTCGTTATGCCCGAGCAGAATGAACGCCCAATCGTATTTGCGGTTCCACAGGTCGTCATAGCGAGCCTTCCAGTCACCCTTTCCCTTTCCGTCCATGCGCTGAATTATGTATCTGATGCAATCGCCTCCTTTTGCAAAATTCCAGCACTTCACCTTGCCGGGGTTGTGCTTTGCAAGATATTCAGCAACTGTATCCACATGGTTCGAACCGCGGTCGAAATCTGAAAGGGAATCGCCAAGATAGAGGATGTTGACTGGCTTTTCGAGCTTCACTTTCGAGGCGGCCTCGTCCAGCTCCTTTAACGGACGGTTATGCGCATTCCACCCTTTGCCTTGAGCAAGCTGTTCGAAGCCTTCCGCCGTTTCCAATGCGAACGGCACATTCGCCGAAACCGGCACGAGCGAACATGCCTTTCCGGGATCGAAATCCAGCGTATAGAACCCTGGATGCGGAGAATCCCACTTGAAGGTGAAATCCTTTTCGCCCGGCGCGGGCCAGCGGCGGCGGTGCTGTCCTGCACATTCCACTTGAATGAAGTTGAACTGCATCTGAGCAACCTTTTTGTCGAGGGCAGAACCCGCATCAGCCTCGCGACGGAGAGTGAACTCTATCCTGCGCGGAGACTCGACAAACATCCAGAAACGCCCCGGCTTGCGTATTTTAATCGGCGTGAGCGGAACCGTTTTGCCGGGAGAAGAGTCCTGCACCTCGGCGTACGACGGATAGAATTTCAAGGGCGCCTCGGTCTTTACCGGCACATCGGCGACAAAAGCCGCAAAGAGAATCGCAAACAACATCATGAATACCTTCCCTACCGGATTATGACTCTCATTCTGACCGGCGGCAAATAGGAAGCATGATACAAAATCTGCTTGTCCTTAATCTCAAAATAACACCCCTCTGGCTGGATCTTGTTCAGCTCCACAAACCGTTCTGCGAGATTTGACTGACTGCTTCCCGAATCTTGATCAACCCACGCACTCCCTCCACTCTCTGCAAGAACTATAGTACCGCCACCGGCATTGCGAAACTTCTTGCACTCAACTTCAAATGTAACGTCTCCACCCCAGTGAAAATGAGATCCCTTGATTGGGATATCGGCAAATCCTCCTTCCGGCACTTCAAAACGGAACTTTGAACGATTAAAAGCATATATCCACTGAGTGCTGCCATTCCTGTTGCATAACTGAGGATTGCGACCGCGTAAAATAACAGTATTGTCCGTTCCCTCAGTATTTTTGCTGGAGCCGATATGTAGCTGACTGCGAACATCAAGCATGGCATCATCAACCACAAGCGTGTTTCCAGAAGCTTGATTTCCGATGGTCATGGTAGCTACAGAGACGAATGAATTGGACGCAACCGTAAAAACATTGTCTCCACCGCCGGGCCGCATGCCCAGATACACGGTATTGAGCAGACCGGTCGCCGAATTGGAGAAAACAGCCGCGTGGCCTCCCAGTCCACTGTTCTGCGTATCCGCGCCGCCGATCAGGAAACTGGAACCGACCTGCAGTGTGGCGCAATCCGCCACGTCGACCCTTCCGGACGCTCCGTACTGGCCCATTATCAGGCTCTGGCCGATATCCACCAACGTATCCCTCCCGGCAACCTCAAAAACCGAACCGCCCATGCCAGTGCCGTCAACACCGTCTTTTTTCGACTCAAAGTAGAAATGATCAATAACGTGCAGCCTGCTCGCGCCCTCGATTCTCAACGTGTTCCGGCTGCCGGCATTCTGGTCGCGATGCGACACTTTGCCGAAGCGAGCGTAGATGCGGGAATTCCCAGCAACGGTGACGACGGCATCGGATATCCGTTTGGTCGCGGAAAACTCATACGCATTCGTAACCGTAACCGTATTGAGCGTGGCAGTAGCGCCGCTTTCGGCGACTCCAAGATGCCGTCCGTACACCGGCATGAAGTTGGCGTTGTTGCGCATGTAGTAAACGCCGCCTTCAATCATAGCGTTTTCGATTTTGTTGGCTTTGATCACCACGCCTTCCTTGCCGGATGAATTGTTGGCGGTGATCCACACGTTTTCGCCGGCCTTGATCCGCAACGATCCGGACAGCGATACGATGCTCCCGAATTCGACATTCCTGGAGATTTCGTACGGACCGGCGTGTTGCAGCACAGCACAGTCAGAGGTTCCGGGAAACACCCCGTTCCAGTTTCCCTCAAGCGAGATATCGCCGGAATCGAGAGGGAACGACACTTCCGCAGCAAAAGCGGCAGTAAGCACCGAAGCGGAAAAAAGCGCGATAGTCCTTTTCATTTCCTATTCCTTTCTATCCATGTCCATACAAGTTCCTGCCACGTACCTCGCGGCAGATCGGCATGTTTACGTTCTGAAAACACATGAAGTTCCGCCGGTATGCCCATCGTGCGCAGCTTGTGGTATGCCCGCACGCTCCCCATCGGAGAATGTGCGTCGGCATCGCCGTGCAAGAAGCACATAGGCGGGGTTTTGGTGTCGAACTTGAAAATCGGATCCATCAAAAGGCCTAAGTCATTCCCCTTCGCACGATTGGAACCGTCGAAGTTCCTGCAATCCGAAAGCACATAGGCAGGATAACAGGCAATCGCCCCGTTGACATGGCAAGGCAGATCGTCGACGTCGTCAACCTTTGCATATGACGGCGTCTGGCTCGAGGTTGCCGCAAGGAGCGTAAGATTGCCGCCTGCCGAAAAACCCATGAAAAATATCCTTTCAGGATTCACATTCCACTCCTTGGAATATTTTCTGCAGAGCCGAACGGCGCGCTGGGCATCCTGCCATGCAGAAATGTGCTTCGCAGCACCCAGTGGACGCGGCGTACGGTACTTGAGAAGTGCTGTTGCCATGCCGCGCTTATTGAAATAGGCGACACACTTGCCTTCCCATTCGCACCACTTCATGTAGCTTCCGCCCGGAGCTATTATAAGCAACGCATCGTTCGTGCGGTCTCCCGGCAGCACCACTTCAAGCGATGGTACAGTCTGCCCGGCGTTGAAGCCGGAAATCCTGCCTTCCGGCCAGAGCGGAACGGAAAGAGCCGATGCCGTTGCCGACGGCACAATTAGATAAATCAACGACAGCAGAATGGCTGACCGGATCATTTGAACCACTCCTCGCCGATCTCCCGTCCAAGAAGATAGTGCTTCCCGTCGGGATACCATAGAATGCGCTTGTCGCCTACAACCGTGTAGCTCGTATAGAACGAGTTCCATGCATTCTTGCGCTCAAGAAAGAACTTCGGCTCGGAGAACTCTATCGGCTGCTCCGCATTGGGATTGAACTTTCCGGCAATCAAATACAACGCACCGCGCGGACCGGACGCAGAACGCTTGTTTTCAAAATTGAACTTGTTATGCACAAAGGCGAAATACTTTCCGCTTCCGGCCTCGGGCGCAACCCAATCGTAAATGGGACAGGGCGAGCGAGGATGAAGGAACGCCTTGCCGCCGTCTTTCCTGCGTAAGTATTTCGGATCACTCCATGTTCTGCCGCCATCAGCGCTTACGCTCCACACTGGATAACCGACCTGTGTACGGGCAAGAGCGAACAGCCGACCGTCAGGAAGCTTCACGATTCCAGCCTCCTCAAACCTGCTCTCGCCGGAACTGAGAACGAAATCGCTTTTTTCTGCAAGGCGGCTGCGGGAAAGGCTGTTCGTCCCGGACGCGAAAAAGGATATCTTCAAGTCTTCGGCAGGAGGATCGTCATCAATGTTCTCATACTGCCAGAATTCGATGGCAGGGCCCCGGGAACAACCGACGAAATATTTTCCGTTCTCACCAAGCCGCAACGGGCGCTGCCAGTTTATCCAACCCGACTTCACAGTGGCGATATATCCGGGAATCTGCGGACGTCGCGGATAATGTACCAATACCGGATCGCTCCATGATTCGCCTGCATCATCGGAATAGAATCCGTACAGCAGTTCGTTGCATCCGCCCTGCCTTACCTTCTGGTTCCAGTAGCAGTATAACCGACCGCTTTTCGACAGCATCGGCTGCTGCCAGCTCGCCCCCAACCGTTTGTAGGCGCGCCGCTCCGAACCTGCAAGCGTCACAGGCTCCGTCCAGGTCTTTCCGCCGTCGGCACTTTTGGAAAACACGATGTGATGATCGCCCGCCCCTTCCCATGACGCCTGAGTCCAGAACGCGTAGTAGAGTTTCCGCTTGTCGTCATAAAGCACCTGAAAATGGTCGTTGTACCGGTCTCCAATCTCCTGCGGATTCGTCTTCTTGTAAAGATGCATCTCCTGTTTCGGCACATAAACCACATAATCTGGCTTCGTCAGCATTACATCTTTCAGCCGCTTTGCATGCAGAGTGCGCAACATCGGATGCTCGGACATCAATTTGTCCGCATTTCTCTCAATATCCGCAACGGCTACCGTTCCCGCAATGACGGAAAAGGCAATCAATGCATATTTTTGTCTCGAAGCATATTTCATCTCTATCCTCTCGTTGCAAGATGCTATTCACCCTTTGCTCCAAATGATAGCACAATCATCAATTTGATGTCTATTCAAAATCGGGAAAGCCGGGACATATTTTCACAATAGAAACATCACGATTTTGATATAATCAACGACATGAAAACAATGAATACGACCCGGAAAATCAGAAGCGTCGCGGTGGCGGTGAAGCTTTCCGACGCTTCATGGCGGGATTTCCTCATGGGATTCTTCGACTACGCCAAGAGGGAAACCCACTGGGACATCCGTGTTGTGCAGTCTGCCGACGAACTGCAACGCGCCGTTTCAGGTTGTCAAGGAGTTGTCACCGGGATTGAGCCGGACAGAAAAACTCAAGCACTCCTCGCCAAGGCAGGAACACCGCTTGTGGCCATCGGCTC